>NZ_CVTX01000149.1:3677-120515 GCF_900005715.1 Pseudomonas sp. 34 E 7 | reverse complement strand
CCGTTACCGCAGAAACGGATATGTACTCGATCTGATCCAACATCCTGGTCGGCCCAGAGGCCGCCATCGGGGGCAAGCCCCCTCCCACATTGGATCTGTGTTACTTCAGCCACTTGTTGTAATTCCACCCCCCTTCCTATAATCCCTGCGGCTTACCCAAGCCGCTGCGCGCACAACCCTGATCCATGGGTGTACGACCAATAATAATCCGCGTCCAAACGCGCAATGACCGTCAGGGATTACCGCCATGAGCACCCCCTATAACGAGGCCACCACCGCTGCCCCGACCAACTCGACGGCTCGCGTGGCGACCGCGAGCATCGTCGGCACCGCCATCGAGTTCTACGACTTCTATATCTACGCCACGGCTGCCGCGCTGGTGATCGGCCCGGTGTTCTTCCCGCAGACGTCCGGCACCGCGCAGATGCTGGCGTCGTTCCTGACCTTCGGCATCGCGTTTATCGCCCGCCCGCTGGGCTCGGCGCTGTTCGGCCACTTTGGCGACCGCATCGGTCGCAAGTCGACGCTGGTGGCCTCCCTGCTGCTGATGGGCGTGTGTACCACCCTGATCGGCTTGCTGCCCGGCTACGACAGCATTGGCGCCTGGGCACCGATCCTGTTGTGTGTATTGCGCTTCGGCCAAGGCTTGGGCCTGGGCGGGGAATGGGGCGGCGCGGCCTTGCTGGCGACCGAGAACGCGCCCAAAGGCAAACGCGCCTGGTTCGGCATGTTCCCGCAACTGGGCCCGTCGATTGGCTTTTTGGCGGCCAATGGTTTGTTCCTGATTTTGGCCATGAGCCTGAACGATGAGCAGTTCCGCAGCTGGGGCTGGCGCATTCCGTTCATCCTCAGCGCGGCGCTGGTGATGGTGGGCCTGTACGCACGGCTCAAGCTGCACGAGACGCCTGTGTTCGCCAACGCCGTGGCCCATGAAAAACCGGTGAAAGTGCCGCTGGTGGAGCTGTTCAGCCAGCACTGGCTGCCGGTATTGCTGGGCGCCGCGTCGATGGTGGTGTGCTATGCGCTGTTCTATATCACCACGGCGTTTTCCCTGAGTTACGGGGTGTCGACCCTCGGCTACAGCCGTGAAACCTTCCTCGGCCTGTTGTGCTTCGCGGTGCTGTTCATGGGCCTGGCGACGCCGTTGGCGGCGCTGGCCAGCGACCGCTACGGGCGCAAACCGGTGCTGATCGTCGGCGCGATCCTGGCGATACTGTCGGGTTTTACCATGGAGCCGCTGCTGACCCACGGTTCGACCTGGGCCGTGGCGTTGTTCCTGGCGCTGGAACTGTTCCTGATGGGCATAACCTTCGCGCCGATGGGTGCGCTGCTGCCGGAACTGTTCCCGACCCGCGTGCGTTATACCGGCGCTTCGGCGGCGTATAACCTGGGTGGGATCGTGGGCGCGTCGGCGGCACCGTTCTTCGCAACCAAGCTGGTGGCGATGGGCGGGCTGAGTTATGTGGGTGGGTATGTGTCGGCGGCAGCGTTGCTGAGCTTGATTGCGGTGCTGTGCCTGAAAGAGACGCGGGATAATGATTTGAACAAGGTCGCCTGAAGCCTGATCGCGATGATCGTTCCCACGCTCTGCGTGGGGAATGCTGCCCTGGACGCTCTGCGTCCGCTTTTAAAGTCGTGACGCGGAGCGTCACAGGATGCATTCCCACGCGGAGCGTGGGAACGATCGGCGTCAGGGGCGGTTTTAGAGTTCTACAACCACAGCCTGGGAAGCCCGGGTCGCCTTGGCCCGAGCAGCCTCAATCGACTCATCTCGCGCCAGCGCCACGCCCATGCGACGCTGGCCGTTCACCTCCGGCTTGCCAAACAGACGCAACGCCGTATCCGGCTCGCTCAACGCGGCGCCCAGGTTGGCGAATGCGGTCTGGGTCGACTGCCCTTCCACCAGGATCACCGCCGAAGCCGAAGGCCCGAACTGGCGGATCAACGGGATCGGCAGGCCGAGGATGGCGCGGGCGTGCAGGGCAAATTGCGACAGGTCCTGGGAAATCAGGGTCACAAGGCCCGTGTCATGGGGGCGCGGCGAAACTTCGCTGAACCACACCTGATCACCCTTGATAAACAGTTCCACGCCAAACAGACCCCGGCCGCCCAAGGCCTCGGTCACGGCTTTGGCGACGCGCTCGGACTCGGCCAGCGCAATCGCGCTCATGGCCTGGGGCTGCCAGGATTCCTGGTAGTCGCCCTTCTCCTGACGATGGCCGACCGGCGCGCAGAAGGTGGTGCCGCCGATATGGCGCACGGTCAGCAGGGTGATTTCGTAGTCGAAGTCGATAAAGCCTTCGATGATCACCCGACCTTTACCGGCGCGGCCGCCTTCCTGGGCGTAGTCCCAGGCTTTCTGCACATCGTCCGCGCTGCGCAGCAGGCTCTGGCCCTTGCCCGACGAGCTCATCACCGGCTTGACCACACACGGGAAACCCAGGTCCTGCACGGCCTTGCTATAGTCTTCGAAGGTGTCGGCGAAGTGGTATGGGGAGGTCGGCAAGTCCAGCTCTTCGGCGGCCAGGCGACGGATGCCTTCACGGTTCATGGTCAGCGAGGTGGCGCGCGCGGTCGGGATCACGGTGAAGCCTTCGGCTTCCAGCTCGACCAGGGTAGCGGTGGCGATGGCTTCGATTTCCGGCACGATGAAGTGCGGCTTCTCCGCCTCGATGACGGCACGCAAGGCGGCGCCGTCGAGCATGTTGATCACGTGGCTGCGGTGCGCCACCTGCATGGCGGGCGCGTTGGCGTAGCGATCCACGGCAATCACTTCAACGCCCAGGCGCTGCAGCTCGATTACCACTTCCTTGCCCAGCTCACCGCAGCCACACAGCAAGACGCGGGTCGCGGTTGGCGACAATGGAGTTCCGATTCGGGTCATCTCAGGTCCTCAGGGGAGCGGATCATGGGGGAGAAAGGCCGGCATTTTACATGAACTGTAGAGATTGGCCTCAGTTAGCAACGGCGCGCCGGCGCATGCGCCAGGCCATGACCAGCCACACCACGGTGACCCCGGCGAATTTCGACACCAGCGCCGTGCCCGCCACCGCCGGTGTGAGCGCGCCGATCAGGCCGAAGAAAATAAAGGTATCCAGGGGAATGCTCAGCGCCGAACTGATCCACAGACGATCGTGCAACGGGCGCCGGGTGATGCTGAACACCAGCCAGTCGATGCATTCGGACACCGCGAACGCCGTGGCGCTGGCCAGGGCGATGGACGGGTCCGACGTGATATACGACAACACCAGCGCCGCCAGCATGGCGATGATCGCACCGTGGCCGAAGCGGGTTTGCACCATGTCGCGCAGAATGAAGACCAGGCCACCCCAGGCGGACCAGATCACGTCCAGGTGCGGGGCGGTGGAAAAGGCGAAGTTGATCAGCACGACGCTGCTGATGTAGGCGATCAGGAAGAGCATGGGGCGAAAACCTGTAGGAGCGAGCTTGCTCGCGAAAAACGTTAACGATGACGCGGGGAATCTGACTATACGCGGTGTTCTTGGGTTTTTCGCGAGCAAGCTCGCTCCTACAGGGGGGGCAGCAGTCAGGCGCCGGATTTACCAGAAACCATAAACACTAACCCACTCGCCACCGCCCGCTCATGGCACAACCCCAACACCAGCCGGCGTTCGGCATTGTCCATGCGGCTCCAACACGTAATCTCGTCCACGGTACGCTGGCAACCAGTACAGATATCGTCATCATCTAGTGCGCAAATACTCACACAAGGCGAAGCGACAGGCCGTTCAACCGTACTCATTGTTCCTGCTCGACCAGATCACGCGCATACCGCTGCGCGTTATGCACATAGTGCGCGGCGCTGGCTTCGAGCATGCGTTTCTGCGCTTCGGTCAGCTCACGCACCACCTTGCCGGGCGACCCCATCACCAGCGAGCCATCGGGAATTTCCTTGCCTTCGCCGATCAGCGAATTGGCGCCGATGATGCAGTGCTTGCCAATCTTCGCGCCATTGAGGATCACCGCGTTGATGCCGATCAGGCTGTAATCATCGACGGTGCAGCCGTGCAGCATGGCGTTGTGGCCGATGGTCACGCCGGTGCCGAGAGTCAGCGGGTAGCCCATGTCGGTGTGCATCACGCTGCCGTCCTGCACGTTGCTGTTCTTGCCGATCAGGATCAGTTCGTTGTCGCCACGCAATACCGCGTTGAACCAGACGTTGGCGCCCTCCTCCAGCTTGACCTTGCCCACCAGCGTGGCATTGGGTGCTACCCAACTGTTGGGATGCGTCTCGACGCGGGCATCGCCCAGGCGGTATTTCATGGTTGTTCCTCACGGCTCGCCATTCAAACGATGGCTCAGATGTTGATGAAGCTCTTGGGTGGCTGATGCAGGCTGATCTTGGCGTCGTCGTAGAGCAGGTTGATCAGCTCGACGATCATGATTGCCGTCAGGCCCCAGATCTTGTATTCGCCGAACCTGTAGCTTGGCACATACCAACTGCGACCCTGATAGTCGATGCGGTGGGTGTGCTCGCGTGGGTCCTGGCGGAAAAAATCCAGGGGCACGCTGAAGACAGCGGCAATTTCGGCGTCGTTGGCCAGGTACTCGACGTAATCAGGGACCACGCCCACATAGGGCGTGACACGGATACCGTGCAGGGAGATCAACGGGCTCAATGGGCCAATGACCTCGACCAGACCCGGCGGCAGGCCGATTTCTTCTTCGGCTTCGCGCAGGGCGGTAAAGATCAGGTCCGGGTCTTCGGGGTCACGGCGCCCGCCGGGAAAGGCCACTTCGCCGCCATGGGTCGACAGGCCACTGGCGCGCAGGGTCAGGATCAGCTCGGGTTCGTCACTGCGGGTAATCGGCACCAGCACCGCGGCCTCGGGGAAACGCCCGTCGGTCTCCAGCGAGTGGGGGGTGTGATTGCTTACCCGGCGAAGTAGCTCGTCCAGCATGAGTCATCTCGGTCTGTTGGCTACCTTGCATCATGCACCAAAGCGCGCAGGCGCCCAACCCCAAAACCACCGGGGTGTCGCGAAACGACAACTTGCAGGAACGCCTGGCACCAAGCCAAGATGTGCCCACTCTCCAGGAACCCCAGCATGAATTTCTGCAGCCAGTGCGGCAAACCGGTCACCCAACGCATTCCCGAAGGCGACGCGCGCCTGCGCTATGTGTGCGATCACTGCTCGACCATTCATTACCAGAATCCCAATATCGTCGCCGGTACCGTACCGGTATGGGGCGACAAAGTGCTGCTGTGCCGTCGCGCCATCGAGCCCCGCCTGGGTTACTGGACCCTGCCCGCAGGCTTCATGGAAAACGGCGAAACCGTGGAACAGGCCGCCATGCGCGAGACCCTGGAAGAAGCCTGCGCCCGCGTGCGCGACCTGAGCCTCTATACCTTGATCAACGTGCCGCACATCAATCAGGTGCATATTTTCTATCGCGCCGAGCTGGCCGACCTGGACTTTGCCGCAGGCATCGAAAGCCTGGAAGTGAAGCTGTTCGCCGAGGCCGACATCCCTTGGTCCGAGCTGGCTTTCCGCACGGTCGGGCGTACCTTAGAATGCTTCTTCGCTGACCGTGCGCAACAGCTGTTCCCGGTGCGCAGCGAGTCCGTGCCGCCCCAGTCCAAGCCCGCCCAATAACAAGCCGGCCACTCGTCGCCAAAGGGAAATCGTTTCAATGCGTTGGTTGCTTGCTCTGATCTGCCTGTCGTTCGCTGCCCTGTCCTCGGCCTCCACGGTGCAAACCCTCGGCGGCAAACCGGTCGAAAAGGTCCTGGTGCTCAAATCCGCCCACCAGTTGCAACTGATCAACGACGGCAAGCCGCTCAAGACCTATCGCATATCCCTGGGAAAAAACCCGAAAGGTCACAAACTGATCGAGGGCGACCGTCGCACGCCTGAGGGCTTCTACTGGATCGACTGGCGCAAGACCAGCGAACGCTTCAACCTGGCCATGCACATCTCCTACCCCAATATCAGCGACGCCGCCCGCGCGCGCCGCGAAGGGGTGAAACCGGGCAGCATGATCATGATCCACGGCACGCCCGACACCGAAGACTACCCGGAACAGTGGTTCCACACCCTGGACTGGACCGACGGCTGCATCGGCATGCGCAATGTGGACATGCGCGAAGTCTGGAGCCTGGTCAAGGACGGCACCCTGATCGAGATTCGGCCCTGATCTGCGACCGCTCGTAAAATAATTCGAAAATATTTCCTGCCCAGGGCAGCGCCTGCCGGTGAATACCAGTTCACCGCGCGCGCTGTGCGTTTGTGCGCGCAACAAAGACCTCTCTAATACCACTTGATACCATGCACCATTAGCAAGCCCTGAAACCGGGGTTCGCACCGTTTTGGCAGCATTGACATGGTATTTAAGTGGTATTAATTTCCGGCCATTACCGGGCGACAACATTCCAATAACGCATCGGAAACCTGACAGATGAATCCCATCCTGGCCCTGCGCCCCGACGACAAGCAATCCACGCCGCTGTACCTGCAACTGGCCCGCAGCCTTGAAGCGGCGATCCATGCCGGCCAGTGGAAATCCGAGCAGGCCCTGCCCTCGGAGCGTGCGCTCAGCGAGCAGTTGGGCATCTCGCGGGTGACCGCCCGCAAAGCGCTGGAGGTGTTGCTTGCCCAGGGCCTGATTCGCCGCAGCCAGGGCTCCGGCACCTTTATCACGCCGCGCCTGGAACAACCGTTGTCGCGCCTGTCGGGGTTCAGTGAAATGTTGCGGCTCAAGGGCTTTGTGCCCACCTCCCAATGGCTGGAGCGCGACATCACCCCGCCGACCCACGAAGAACTGATCCGCCTGTGCCTGTCGCCCACCGACAAAGTGGCGCGCCTCAAGCGTCTGCGCAAAGCCGATGACACGGTGATGGCAATTGAAATGACCACCCTGCCCGCCTCGGTGCTGCCCCAGCCGCAAGCCATCGGCAATTCGCTGTACGAATACCTGGAAGGCATCGGCAAGCCCATCGTGCGCGCCCTGCAGCATATCCAGGCGATCAATGCGTCGGACGAGTTCGCCAGGCTGGTGGGCATCGCCCCCGGCACCGCCATGCTGCTGATGACCCGCGTGGGCTACACCGCCGACAACACGCCGATTGAAATCACCGACACCTACTGCCGCAACGACTACTACGACTTTGTCGCAGAGCTGCGCCGTCATGACTACTCCGCCGAATTGCGAATTTAGAGAACTGCCCATGTCAGAAGACAATATCCTCACGCCCAGCGGCTGGATGCGCGGCCGCCTGGTGCACGAGCACGGCAAGGTGGTCGCCGTTGAAGGCACCCCGTGCGACCCGGCCGACAACGAGCTGCCTTACTTGCTGCCAGGCTTTATCGACCTGCATGTGCATGGTGGCGGCGGTGCGGACATCATGGAAGGGGCGCACGCCTTCCAGACCATCACCCGTACCCACGTGCGGTTCGGCACCACCTCGCTACTGGCCACCACCATGACGGCGCCGGTGGAAGAAATCACCAAAGTGCTCGGTGAGCTCGGCAAGTTCTGTGAACAACGTCCGACGGGCAGCGCCCGGGTCCTGGGCGTGCACCTGGAAGGCCCCTACATCAATCCAGGCAAACTCGGCGCCCAACCCAACTTCGCCCACACCGCCTTGATGGCCGAAGTCGAAGCCTACCTGCGCCTGGCGCCGATCCGGGTGATCACCATCGCCCCGGAAATCGCCGGCCACGACGGCCTGATCCGCGCCCTCAGCGAACGCGGCGTGCGCATGCAGATCGGCCATACCCTGGGCAGCTATGAAGAAGGCGTCGCCGCCCTCGCCGCCGGCGCCACCAGCTTCACCCATTTGTACAACGCCATGAGCCCGCTGCATCACCGCGAGCCGGGCATCGTCGGCGCCGCGCTGGCCCACGCCCAATACGCCGAATTGATCCCGGATTTGCTTCACGTGCATCCCGGCGCGATGCGCGTGGCCCTGCGCTCGATCCCGTGCCTGTATTGCGTCACCGACTCCACCGCCGCCGCCGGCATGCCCGATGGCGAATACAAGCTGGGCAGCCACACCGTGACCAAATGCCTGGGCGGGGTGCGCCTGGCCGACGGCACCCTGGCCGGCAGCACGCTGACCATGGACCAGGCGCTGCGCAACCTGGTGAAGATCGGCCTGCCCATCAGCGAAGCCTCACAACGCCTGTCGCAATTTCCTGCGGACTACCTGGGCCTGGAAGAACGCGGCCGCCTGCAACCCGGCAGTTTTGCCGACTGCGTGCGCCTGGACCGCTCCCTGACACTCACCGACGTAATGGTCGAAGGAGAAACCATTGACTTCAAAAATGCTTGAAGAGGCCCTGGCCTCCTGCGACGCCGTCGCCGCACAACTGCAACGCCTGGACCCGTTGCTGGAGGAAGTCGCCGGTCGCCTGCGCCGCCAGCCGCCGCAAGTGGCGATGACCATTGCCCGTGGCAGCTCGGACCATGCCGCCAGCTACTTCGCTTACCTGGCCATGCAGCATGTGGGCATTCCGGTGGCGTCGTTGCCGATGTCGGTGGTGACCCTGTTGCAGGCGCCAATGAAAGTCAGCGGCCAAGTGGCGTTCGGGTTCTCCCAGTCGGGGCAGAGCCCGGATTTGGTCAACAGCCTGCGCCTGTTGCGCAAACGCGGGGCCTTGAGCATTTCGCTGGTGAATGCCGAAGATTCGCCGCTGGAAGCCGCGTGTGAATTCCATGTGCCGCTGTGCGCCGGGCCGGAACTCAGCGTGGCCGCGACCAAGAGCTTTATCGCCACCCTCAGCGCCAGCGCGCAGTTGATCGGCCACTGGAATCAGGAAGCCGATCTGCTGCAAGCCTGCCAGGCGCTGCCCGACGGCCTGCGCGACGCCGCCAGGCAGGATTGGCGCCTGGCCGTCGACGCCCTCAAAGGCAGCCAGCGCTTGATGGTCATCGGCCGTGGCGCCGGTTTCGCCATCGCCCAGGAAGCTGCGCTCAAACTCAAGGAGACCTCGGCGATCCAGGCCGAGGCCTTCAGCAGCGCCGAAGTGCGCCACGGGCCGATGGCCTTGATCGACGAACACTACCCGCTGCTGGTGTTCGCCCCACGCGGCGCCGAGCAGGCCGGCCTGCTGAGCCTGGCGGCCGACATGCGTCAACGCGGTGCCCGCGTGCTGTTGGCCGCGCCCGACGATATCGCCGAACGCGACCTGACTCTGAGCCGTGCCGAACACCCGAGCCTGGACCCGATCCTGGCGATCCAGAGTTTCTATGTGATGGCCGCCAGCCTGGCTGAGGCACGGGGCATGGACCCGGACCAGCCGCGCCACCTGAGCAAAGTCACCCGCACCCACTGAAGCGGCGTTTTCCTGATGAGTACCGTGCCCATGTCCAACAACAATAATGTACTGACCCTCAGCGCCCCCTTGAGTGGGCCGGTGCTGGCCCTGAACAGCGTCCCCGACGAAGTGTTCGCCAGCGGCGCCATGGGCGACGGTATCGCTATCGACCCGTTGAACGACTGTCTGCAGGCCCCCTGTGACGGCGTGATCATCCATGTCGCCCGCACCGGGCACGCCCTGACCCTGCGCGCCGACAACGGTGCCGAGGTGCTGATGCATGTGGGCATCGACACCGTGGAACTCAATGGCGAAGGCTTTGCCTTGCTGGTCAAGGAAGGCGCACGGGTCAGCCAGGGCCAGGCACTGGTGCGGTTTGACCTGGACCGTATTGCGCGTCAGTGCAAGAGCCTGGTGAGCCTGATCATCCTGACCAACAGTGATCGCTTTGAGCTGACGCCGGTGCCGCTGAAGACGGTCAAGGTCGGTGAGCCGTTGATGCACATTGCCGCGCGCTCCACCGCCACCGTTCAAGCAGCGGTGGATAACTCCAATTGCGAAGCCGGCTCCGAAGCCAGCGCCAGCGTACGCATCACCCACCGGGGCGGCTTGCATGCCCGCCCCGCCGCCTTGATCCGCAAGACGGCCCAGGGTTTCAGCAGCCAGTCGCACCTGCATTTTGCTGACAAGTCGGCGTCGTGCGACAGCCTGATTGGCTTGATGGGCCTGGGTATTGGCGAAGGCGACGAAGTGCGCGTGAGTTGCCGTGGCAAAGACGCCGAGGCCGCCTTGCAAGGGTTGCTCGCGGCATTGTCGGTAGCGGTCAGCGAAGCCCATCACGCCCCCGTGGTCGCTGCTGCGCCCCGTCGTGCCAGCGTAGAAGCCGATGTGCTGCAAGGTGTTTGTGCAGCCCCCGGCCTGGTGTGCGGTCCGCTGTTCCGCCTGACCGGCATCGAGCTGCCGCAAGACACCGGCAACCATTCGGCCGCCGAACAACAACAGCGCCTCGACACGGCACTGGAGCAGGTGCGCGATGAAATCCACAGCACCCTCGAGCATGCCCGCCAACGCAAGAACGTCGAGGAGGAAGACATCTTCGCCGCCCACCTCGCGCTGCTCGAAGACCCGGCGCTGCTGGAAGCGGCCAGCGCCGCCATCGCCCACGGCAGCGCCGCCACCCATGCCTGGCGCGATGCGATCCAGGCCCAGTGCGCGGTGCTGTTGGCACTGGGCAAGCCCTTGTTTGCCGAGCGCGCCAACGACTTGCGCGACCTGCAGCAACGCGTATTGCGTGCCTTGCTGGGCGAGGCCTGGCACTTCGAACTGCCCGCCGGGTCGATCGTCAGTGCTCACGAACTGACCCCGTCGGATTTGCTGCAGTTGAGTGAGCAGCAGGCCGTGGGTATCTGCATGGCCGAAGGCGGCGCCACGTCACACGTCGCCATTCTTGCGCGGGGTAAAGGCTTGCCCTGCGTGGTCGCGTTGGGTGCCGAGGTGCTGGATGTGCCCCAGGGCCAGCGTGTGGTGCTGGACGCCGTCAATGGCCGACTGGAACTGGCCCCCACAGACGCGCGCCATGCTGAAGTGCAGCAGATTCGCGACGCGCAAAAACTGCGTTGCCAGCAGCAGCAAGCCCAGGCGCAACAACCGGCACGCACCATCGATGGCGTGAGCATTGAAATCGCCGCCAACGTCGCCTCCAGCAGCGAGGCGCGGCTGGCGTTTGAAAACGGCGCCGATGGCGTCGGCCTGTTGCGCACCGAATTTCTGTTCGTCGACCGCCGCACCGCGCCGGATGAACAGGAACAGCGCCAGGCCTATCAGGCCGTGCTGGATGCCATGGGCGACAAATCCGTGATCATTCGCACCATCGACGTGGGCGGCGACAAGCAGCTCGACTACCTGCCGCTGCCTGTCGAAGCCAACCCGGTGTTGGGTCTGCGCGGCATTCGCCTGGCCCAGGTGCGCCCGGAACTGCTCGACCAGCAACTGCGTGCCCTGTTGCAAGTCTCGCCGCTGGCGCGTTGCCGCATCCTGTTGCCGATGGTCAGCGAGGTGGACGAACTGCTGCAGATCCGCCAGCGCCTGGATGAGTTGTGCGTCGAGCTGAAACTGACGCAGCGCCCCGAACTGGGGGTGATGATCGAAGTGCCCGCCGCCGCGCTGATGGCCGAGCAATTGGCCGAACACGCAGACTTTTTGTCCATCGGCACCAATGACCTGTCCCAGTACACCCTGGCCATGGATCGCGACCACGCAGGCTTGGCCGCCCGCGTCGATGCGCTGCACCCGGCCTTGCTGCGGCTGATCGCCCAGACCTGTGCCGGTTCGGCCAAGCATGGGCGTTGGGTCGGTGTGTGTGGCGCCCTGGCCTCCGACCCGCTGGCCACGCCGGTACTGGTCGGTCTGGGCGTCAGCGAGCTGTCGGTAAGCCCGCCGCAGATCGGAGAAATCAAGGACCGCGTCCGCCACCTGGACGCGGCGCAATGCCGGCAACTGAGCCTTGAGCTGCTCAACCTGAGCAGCGCCAAGGCCGTTCGCCAAGCCTGTCAACACCACTGGCCGCTGAGCTGAAAACAACAAGAATAGGGAGACACGCCATGTACCAACACTTTATCGAAGGCCTGCAACGCCTGGGCCGCGCCCTGATGCTGCCGATTGCGATCCTGCCAATCGCCGGCCTGCTGCTGCGCCTGGGCGACACGGACTTGCTCAACATCGCGGTGATGCATGATGCCGGGCAGGCGATCTTCGCCAACCTGGCGCTGATCTTCGCCATCGGCATCGCCGTCGGTTTTGCCCGCGACAACAACGGCACGGCCGGCCTGGCGGGGGCGATCGGCTATCTGGTGATGATCTCCACGCTCAAGGTGATGGACACCTCCATCAACATGGGCATGCTCGCCGGTATTGCCAGTGGCCTGATGGCGGGCGCGTTGTATAACCGCTTCAAGGACATCAAGTTGCCGGAGTACCTGGCGTTCTTTGGTGGGCGACGGTTTGTGCCGATTGTCACCGGCTTCAGTGCAGTCGGTCTGGGGGTGATCTTCGGCCTGATCTGGCCGCCGATCCAGCACGGCATCAACAGCTTCGGCGTGTTGCTGATGGAAAGCGGCAGCCTGGGCGCCTTCGTGTTTGGCGTGTTCAACCGCCTGCTGATCGTCACCGGCCTGCACCACATCCTCAACAATATGGCGTGGTTCGTGTTCGGCACCTTCACCGACCCGGCAACCGGCGCGGTAGTGACCGGCGACCTGACCCGCTACTTCGCCGGCGACCCCAAAGGCGGCCAATTCATGACCGGCATGTTCCCGGTGATGCTGTTCGGCCTGCCCGCCGCGTGCCTGGCGATGTACCGCAACGCGTTGCCGGAGCGCCGCAAAGTGATGGGCGGGATTTTCCTGTCGATGGCGCTGACCTCGTTCCTGACCGGGGTGACCGAGCCGATTGAATTTGCCTTCATGTTCCTGGCGCCGTTCCTCTACTTGCTGCATGCACTGCTCACCGGCCTGTCGATGGCCGTGACCAACCTGCTCAATATCCACCTCGGCTTTACCTTCTCCGGTGGCTTTATCGACATGGTGCTGGGCTGGGGCAAGTCCACCAACGGCTGGCTGGTGGTACCGGTAGGCCTGGCCTACTCGGTGATCTACTACACGGTGTTCAACTACTGCATTCGCCGCTTCAACCTGAAGACGCCGGGTAGGGAAGATATACAGGTGGTGCAGGCCGAAGCGATGAGTGATAACCAGCGTGCCACGGCTTATATCCAGGCGTTGGGTGGTGCTGAGAATCTGCTGAGTGTGGGTGCTTGCACCACGCGGCTGCGGCTGGACATGGTGGATCGCAACAAGGCGGTGGATGCGCAGTTGAAAGCGCTGGGCGCCATGGCGGTTGTGCGGCCGGGGAATGGGGGCAGTTTGCAGGTGGTGGTTGGGCCGATGGCCGATAGCATTGCTGATGAAATTCGCTTGGCGATGCCGGGGTTTGTTGCCGCAGCGCCTGTAGCGGTTGCGCCTGTGGATAAGCCGGTTGCAGTGAATGTGCAAGAAGCCGAGCAATGGCTGAATGCGCTGGGTGGCCGGGGGAATGTGCGCCAGCTGGAAGCGGTAGCGATGACTCGGTTGCGGGTGGAGTTGGGTGATGATTCAGGGTTGTCTGAGGCTCAACTTACTGCGCTCGGTTGCCAGGGTGTGAGTCAGCTTGAGAGCGGTGTTTGGCACCTGTTGATTGGGGACAAGGCGTCCGGGTTGGGTGAGGCGCTGGAACGGTTGGTTGCCCGCCCAATCAACGCCTGATCGATCGTTCCCACGCTCCGCGTGGGAATGCCGCCCCGGACGCTCCGCGTCCCGCCGTGCGCAAGGGTGACGCAGAGCGTCACAGGATGCATTCCCACGCGGAGCGTGGGAACGATCAGTTGGCGGTGGCTGTTGACACTTCGTGAAGATCCAGCACTCGATCCACCATCAGCTGGATCCCTTCCACCATACGATGAATCCCCAGCACTGCATCACGCTGGGGGCCGTCAACATCAAAAGCCAGATTCCCCGCCAGTGCCTGTACGGATGCCAGGTCTTGGGAGGCGTTGGCGAGCAGGGTTTCGCTGTTCAGGTGGGTCAGGACGGTGAAGATTTGGTCGGTGGGCGGAGAATCAGATGGGGGGGTTGGGCTGTCTTTGATCATGGTAAACCTCCTGAAAAATAGGAGCTGCCAGCATCACTTGCAGATGATGGGTGGCAGCTGTGCGCGGGCCTGCAAGACCGAGTCAGAAGCACCTCGGCAGACCCAAAGGTCTCCCGCGCACAGCCACCAGAAAACGATGACCATGAAAAGCGCCACGATTATAGCGGCGCTTCCGAGCCTCTAATATTATTTCGGCGGGCTTGCAGTCCCGGTCACTGAATTGGCAGCGACTCGAGAAGGTTAGTTGTGCGAGTTCCGACAGACAACCTGAAAGGCTTGTCGGAAATGTCTGAGGCGCCTGGGCGGACGCCATCGGGGGCAAGCCCCCTCCCACAGTTGACCGAGTTTCATCGTTTGAATGCAGTTGAATGTGGGATGGGGCTTGCCCCCGATGAGGCCCTTGCAGCCAACAAAAAACCCACCGGCCAAACTGGCCCGGCGGGTTTCTTGTTTATGCAGCCAGCCGATCAAGAATCCGCCAGGCTTTAGCCACCGAACACCAGGCTTACCGACTGGGCCCCCGCATTCTTGACGGTGAAATCCTTTGCCTGCGCGGCGGTCCTCAACGTGTAGGTGTAATTGGACGACGCGGTCCACTGTGCTTTGGGCGACTTCTGATTCGTGATAGCAGGCACGCTGCCAATATCGGTAAACGTACCGTTGCCTTTATCATCCAACATGCCGTTGCTTGCGCTGCCTTCGCCAAAGTTGTTGCTCTCGGAAAGAATGTTGGCGTTTTGCGCCAGTGTAAAACCGAGATGAAACTTGTTGATGTAGTTGTTATAGACATGGAAGTAGCCATAACGCATCAACCCCGGTGCGCGCACTTCCATATTCTCGAAGCGATTATGGCAAATAGTCAGCCGTGGGAAGCCATTGAAGGCTGTGTTGTTGTCATCGCTCGGATGGCCCAGGATCAGGCCATACTTGTGATTGCCGAAAAAACAGTTGCTGATGGTCGCGTAGTCGGCCTTGTCGCCGATGTATAACAGCTTGTCGAGGCTGCCATCGTTGGCGGACCAGTCATGGCCGTCAAAGGAGCAGTGATCGATCCAGTACTTGCTGCCGTAGTTGAGGTACAGCTGGATATCATCATTGGCCTTGATACCCGCCGAGTGCTGGAAAACGATGTTCTGAAAAATGATGTTTTGCGACTCAGGTGTCGCACGCAAGTGAATGTTGTTGAGCGTGCGGTTCTGGAACGAGCCGACCAGGGTTTTATTTGAACCCATGGAGACCTTGGTCAAACTGGACGCCGAGATATTGCTGTTGATCACCAGCACGCGGGGTGTGGAACCGGCAATATTGGTTTTGAGCTGATCCAGGTTAGTGATGCTGACAACCGGACCGGACCAGCCGCCAGTGACCTTAGCGGCTTTGGCGAAGCCGGTCATGCCGGTGAGTTTACTTTCTGGATAAGACATAGGAGTTCCCTCTCTTTCAACATGGGACCCGATGATCGAGTCAAGGATGAAACATGACCGTCCTGGTCATGTGCACAGTGGGATGAGCGGCGGCGCAACCTACCGAACGTGGCAAGTTACCGCAGCCCCGCAAACTGTACATTTATACAGTGTCATGTGAAAGAAATGGCGTCAAGCGTGGATTGATCGTTGCCATGTTCCGCGCGGGAATGATCAGTTGGCGGGGGCTGCTGACACTTCGTGAAGATCCGGCACTCGATCCCCCATCAACTGAATGCCCTCCACCATCCGATGAATCCCCAGCACTGCATCACGCTGGGGGCCGTCGACAATCGAGATAGTCGCAGGGAGGCTATTGAGACAGGTTCCGACGGGCAACCTGAAAGGCTTGTCGGAAAGGTCTGAGGCGCCTGGGCAGACGCCATCGGGGGCAAGCCCACTCCCACAGTGGAGCGAGTTTCATCGTTGGAATGCAGTTGAATGTGGGAGGGGGCTTGCCCCCGATGAGGCCTTGAAAGGCAACAAAAAACCCGCTGACCAAACTGGCCCAGCGGGTTTCTTGTTTATGCAGCGTGCGAATCAAAACTCCGCCAACTGCCACACCTCATACGCCGGTGTCTCATACGGATGGCTCAGTTTCAACGCAGCCACAACCGCCACGATCAACGCATCCGCCACCACCAGCTCAACCTTCCACTCCTCAACCACTTCAACCTGGCCCACTTGCCCGATGAACGGCTGACTGCCGTCCAACGCGCGGAATTGGCCCTGGCCCAGCACTTGCCAGGCGCAGCTGTCGTAGTCGCCGATGCGCCCGCCGCCGGCTGCGAAGACGGCGGTTTTCACCGTCTCCACGTGGCTGTCGGGTACGAAGAAGGCGAGCTTGTACACCGCCTTAGTTCACCCACACACGGGCGTTGCGGAACATGCGCATCCAGGCGCCGTCTTCGTTCCACTCTTCCGGGCGCCACGAGTTCTGCACGGCGCGGAATACGCGCTCCGGGTGCGGCATCATGATGGTGACGCGACCGTCGCGGCTGGTGAGGCCGGTGATGCCGCGCGGCGAGCCGTTCGGGTTGGCCGGGTAGCTTTCGGTGACCTTGCCGTGGTTGTCGACGAAACGCAGGGCCACGGTGCCGGACAGGTCGGCTTCGAGCAGGGCTTCTTCGCTGGCGAACTCGGCATGGCCTTCACCGTGGGCGATGGCGATCGGCATACGCGAACCGGCCATGCCCTGCAGGAAGATCGAGTTGGATTCCTGCACCTGCACCATGGCGACACGGGCTTCGAACTGCTCGGAACGGTTACGCACAAAGTGCGGCCAGAACTCGCTGCCCGGGATCAGTTCGCTGAGGTTGGACATCATCTGGCAACCGTTGCACACGCCCAGGGTGAAGCTGTCGTTACGCTCGAAGAAACCCTGGAACGCGTCGCGGGCGCGGCTGTTGAACAGCGCCGACTTGGCCCAGCCTTCACCGGCACCCAGCACGTCGCCGTAGGAGAAACCACCGCAAGCTACGAGACCTTTGAACTCATTGAGGTCAACGCGACCGGCGAGGATGTCGCTCATGTGCACGTCGATCGCATTGAACCCGGCACGGTCGAACGCCGCCGCCATTTCCACCTGGCCGTTGACGCCCTGCTCACGCAGCACGGCAACCTGTGGGCGAATACCCTTCTTGATGTAGGGCGCGGCGATGTCCTGGTTGACGTCGAAGCTGAGCATGGTGCTCAGGCCCGGGTTGTCTTCTTCCAGGATCGCGTCGAATTCCTGCTCGGCGCAGTCGACGTTGTCGCGCAGGCGCTGGACCTGGTAGCTGGTCTCGGCCCACTGGCGCTGCAGCAAGCGGCGCTGACCGGTAAAGACCGTGTCACCGTTGAACGAGATAGTAACTTCGCCGTTGTTGATCGGCTGGCCAATGACCGCCACGCACTCGGCAAGACCGGCAGCGCTGAACTGTGCGAGCACGTCCGGGGTAGCGTCCTGGCGCACTTGAATCACCGCACCCAACTCTTCGTTGAACAGGATGCCGTTGATCTCGGCGGCATCCTCGGCAACGCTGTCGAGCACGATGTTCAGGCCGCAGTGACCGGCGAAGGCCATTTCTACGACGCTGGTCAGCAAACCACCGTCGGAACGGTCGTGGTAAGCCAGCAGGTGACCGTCGGCATTCAGGCCCTGGATCACGGCGAAGAAGGCCTTGAGGTCTTCGGCGTCGTCGACATCCGGCGCGTGTTTGCCGAGCTTGCCGTGAGTCTGCGCCAGGATCGAGGCGCCCATGCGGTTCTGGCCACGGCCCAGGTCGATCAGGATCAGATCGGTGGTGCCCTTGTCCATGCGCAGTTGCGGGGTCAGGGTCTGGCGGATGTCGGTGACCGGCGCGAAACCGGTCACGATCAACGACAGTGGCGAGGTGACGCTCTTGTCGGTGCCGTCTTCGTTCCAACGGGTGGCCATGGACATGGAGTCCTTGCCCACCGGAATGGTAATACCCAGTTCAGGGCACAGCTCCATGCCGACCGCTTTAACCGTGTCGTACAGGCGCGCATCTTCACCCGGGTGACCGGCAGCGGACATCCAGTTGGCCGACAGTTTGATGTCGGACAGCTTACCGATACGCGAGGCCGCGATGTTGGTCAGGGTTTCACCAATGGCCATGCGGCCCGACGCCGGAGCGTCCAGCAGGGCCAGCGGCGTGCGCTCGCCCATGGCCATGGCTTCACCGGTGTACACGTCGAAGCTGGTGGCGGTGACGGCAACGTCGGCCACCGGAACCTGCCACGGGCCGACCATTTGGTCACGGGCCACGAGGCCGGTGATGGTGCGGTCGCCGATGGTAATCAGGAAGCTTTTGCTCGCCACGGCCGGGTGGTGCAGCACGCGCTCGATGCTGTCGGCCAGCTCAAGGGGGCTTGGGTCGAAATCATCGCCCAGCTCGGCTTCACGCACGGCCGAACGGTGCATGCGCGGGGCTTTGCCCAGCAGTACTTCCAGCGGCATGTCCACCGGGCTGTTGCCGAAGTGGCTATCTGTAACAGTAAGCTGCGGCTCGGCAGTGGCTTCGCCGACCACGGCAAACGGGCAGCGCTCACGTTCGCAGATGGCCTGGAAGCGCGCAAAATCTTCAGGGCCGACGGCCAGCACGTAGCGTTCCTGGGATTCATTGCTCCAGATTTCGTGCGGGGCCATGCCCGGCTCGTCGTTTGGAATATTGCGCAGTTCGAAACGGCCACCACGCTCGCCATCGTTGACCAGTTCCGGGAAGGCGTTGGACAAACCGCCAGCACCGACGTCGTGGATGAAGCTGATCGGGTTCTTGTCGCCCAACTGCCAGCAACGGTCGATGACTTCCTGGCAGCGGCGTTCCATCTCGGGGTTTTCGCGCTGTACGGAAGCGAAGTCCAGGTCCGCCGAGCTGGTGCCGGTGGCCATGGAGGACGCCGCGCCGCCGCCCAGGCCGATCAGCATGGCCGGGCCGCCGAGTACGATCAGCTTGGAACCGACCAGAATCTCGCCCTTCTTGACGTGTTCTTCACGGATGTTGCCCATGCCGCCGGCCAACATGATCGGCTTGTGGTAGCCGCGCACTTCATCGCCACGGGGGGTGGTGATGGACTGTTCAAAGGTACGGAAGTAACCGGTCAGCGCCGGACGCCCGAATTCGTTGTTGAACGCGGCGCCGCCCAGCGGGCCTTCGATCATGATGTCCAACGCGGTGACGATGCGCTCAGGCTTGCCGTACGGCACTTCCCACGGCTGTTCGAAGCCCGGAATCTGCAGGTTCGATACGGTGAAACCGGTGAGGCCCGCCTTGGGCTTGGCGCCACGGCCGGTGGCGCCTTCATCGCGAATTTCGCCGCCCGAACCGGTGGCTGCGCCAGGGAACGGGGCAATCGCGGTCGGGTGGTTGTGGGTTTCAACCTTCATCAGGATGTGCACCGGCTCCTGCACCGCGCCGTACTGGCGGGTTTCCGGGTCCGGGAAGAAGCGCCCGGCGACGGAGCCGACGATCACCGAGGCGTTGTCCTTATAAGCCGACAGAACGCCTTCGCTGTGCATCACGTAGGTGTTCTTGATCATGCCGAACAGGCTTTTTTCCTGGCTCTGGCCGTCGATGTCCCAACTGGCGTTGAAGATCTTGTGACGGCAATGCTCGGAGTTGGCCTGGGCGAACATCATCAGTTCGATGTCGTGGGGGTTGCGCTTCAAGCCGTTGAAGGCGTTGACCAGGTAGTCGATCTCGTCTTCGGCCAGGGCCAGGCCCAGTTCGGTGTTGGCCTTCTCGAGGGCGGCGCGGCCACCGCCAAGCACGTCAATCGCAGTGAGCGGCTTGGGCTCGGCGTGGCTGAACAGGCCGGCAGCCTGCTCCAGCTGGCTGACGATGATCTGGGTCATGCGGTCGTGCAGGCTGCTGGCGATCAGCTCGGCGTCGGCGTCGCTGAACTGGCCGGCCACGTAGAACGCGATACCACGCTCCAGGCGCTGGATTTTATCCAGGCCGCAGTTGCGGGCGATGTCGCTGGCCTTGCTCGACCACGGCGAGATGGTGCCGAACCGCGGCAGAACCAGGAACAAGCGGCCGGTCGGCTCTTGGACGGGAACGCTTGGGCCGTACTTCAGAAGGCGTGCGAGCACTTGCTGTTCGTCGGCGGTCAAGACGCCGGTTACGTCGGCGAAGTGAGCAAATTCAGCATACAGGCCTGTAACAGCTGGAACCTTCTGGCTCAGTTGCTCAAGGAGTTTGCTGTGGCGAAAGGCAGAAAGGGCAGGAGCGCCGCGCAGGATCAACATCTTCGGGACAGCCTCGGGAAGGGGGTGTGCTTTGAGGCCGTGCATTCTAGCGTAAACCTTCGCCCACGGCACCCGAAACGCTACCGCTGGCCGCTGCCGAACGTCAGTTGGCACGGTTTGCGCGGCGCCGGGGGATAATCCATGGCCTCGGGCGCAGATATTTTAACCGTCACAATCACGCGCCAGGCCGCGTTTCTGCGGGATACAGCACAGTTTTGCAGCGACTAGCAGACAAGTGTGCCGCTGTCGAGATATGGCGCTGTGGGCCGTTTGCGTATACTGCGCAGATGTTCTCCCCAACTGCTTTGCGCCCGCGATGCGCCAAATGGCTCATCGCAACCGGACTCTTCCTGATGCTCAGCGCCTGTGTTGATAAACCCAGCACGCTCGAGCGAATCAAGGAGGATGGCGTATTGCGGGTGGTTACCCGGAACAGCCCCGCTACGTATTTCCAGGACCGCAACGGTGAAACCGGTTTCGAATACGAACTGGTCAAGCGCTTTGCCGATGACCTGGGCGTCAAGCTGGAAATCGAAACCGCCGATAACCTCGATGACCTGTTCGGCCAGTTGGGCAAGCCCAACGGCCCGGTGCTCGCCGCTGCCGGCCTGGTCAGCAGCGAACAGCGCCAGCAGCAGGTGCGTTTTTCCCACCCGTACCTCGAAGTGACGCCGCAGATCATCTACCGCAACGGTCAGTCACGGCCGACCAATGCGGCGGACCTGGTCGGCAAGAAGATCATGGTGCTCAAGGGCAGCACCCACGCCGAGCAGTTGGCGGCGCTTAAAAAGCAGAATCCTGCCATCGAATACGAAGAGTCCGACGCCGTTGAAGTAGTCGACTTGCTACGCATGGTGGACGAAGGACAAATCGACCTGACCCTGGTGGACTCCAATGAAGTCGCCATGAACCAGGTGTACTTCCCCAACGTGCGGGTCGCATTCGACCTCGGCAATGCCAGCAACCAGAGCTGGGCCGTGGCCGCCGGCGTTGACAACAGCCTGCTCAACGAGATCAACAGTTACCTGGACAAGGTCGAGAAGAACGGCACCCTCCAGCGTCTGAAAGATCGCTATTACGGGCACGTCGATGTACTGGGTTATGTCGGCGCCTATACCTTCGCCCAGCATTTGCAACAGCGCCTGCCCAAGTACGAAAAGCACTTTCGCGCCTACGCCAAGGAAGAAAAGGTCGACTGGCGACTGTTGGCGGCCATCGGCTACCAGGAATCGCTGTGGCAGCCGGCGGTGACGTCCAAGACCGGCGTGCGCGGCCTGATGATGCTGACCCAGAACACCGCCCAGGCGATGGGCGTGTCCAATCGCCTGGACGCCAAACAAAGCATCATGGGCGGCGCCAAGTACCTGGCCAAGATCAAGGACGAGCTGGACGACAAGATCGCCGAGCCCGACCGCACCTGGTTTGCCCTCGCCGCCTACAACGTCGGCACCGGGCACCTGGATGACGCGCGCCTTCTGGCCAAGAAGGAAGGCCTGAACCCGAATAAATGGCTGGATGTGAAGAAAATGCTGCCGCGCCTGTCGCAGAAGCAGTGGTACAGCAAGACACGCTACGGTTATGCCCGGGGCGGCGAGCCGGTGCATTTTGTGGCGAACATCCGGCGCTACTACGACATTCTGACCTGGGTGACCCAGCCGCAGCTGGAAGGTAACCAGGTGGTGGAAGGCAACCTGCATGTGCCGGGTGTGGACAAGACCAAGCCGCCGGAAGAGACCCCGCAGTTATAAACCCGATGCTCCAGACACCATAGAGCAATGTGGGAGGGGGCTTGCCCCCGATGGCGGTGGATCAGTCACCTTATGTAGTGACTGACACTCTGCTATCGGGGGCAAGCCCCCTCCCACATTTTGATCTCTACTTGGCTTGGAGGCCGGTGAGCAGATGGACGACGCCTCCCGTCAACACCATGACGCCCGGTACGCCCGCTGCCTTCAGCGCAGCCTCATCCAACCGCCCCGCCTCTTTCAACTGCACCCGCACCCGCGTCAACGCCACGCGTTGTTGCGACGTGAGGTTGGCCTCGCCGCCCAATGCATTCAACACATCGACCGGTAACAGGTTCTCCCCCGCCGGCGCCGCGACCGTTTCCGCAATCAGATCCGGCGTCAGGGCTTTCCAGAACGCCTGCTGCAATTTCTCGAACATGCTCAATGCTCCACGACAGATGAGGTTTCAACGGTGGCGGCGTGGTACAGGCGCAAGGCCTCACGCACCTGGCCGGCTTCTTCCAGGCCCAGCACCTGACGGGCGATGATCTGGCAGTCGGCCAGGTCCAGTTCACGCACGGTGGCCTTGATGCTCGGGATCAACGGCACGCTGACCGACAGTTCATCCACACCCAGCCCGATCAGCACCGGCACCGCCAGGGTTTCGGAGGCCAGTGCACCGCAGACGCCCACCCACTTGCCATGGGCATGGGCGGCCTTGACCGTGGCCGCGATCAGGCGCAGCACCGCCGGGTGAAAACTGTCGGCCTGGCTCGCCAGGCGGGGGTGGTCGCGGTCCATGGCCAGGGTGTATTGGGTCAGGTCATTGGTACCGATGGAAAAGAAATCCACATGGGGCGCGAACACATCCGCCATCAACGCGGCGGACGGCACTTCAATCATGATGCCCAGCTTGGGCAACTCGCTGAGCCCGAGTGCCCGTGCTTCTTCCTCGAGCACCTTGCGCGCCAGGTGCAATTCCGAAAGCAGGCTGACCATCGGCAACATGATGTGCAGCCGCGCCAGCCCGGCGCAGGCAAGGATTGCGCGAAACTGTTCGCGCAACAGTTCCGGGCGCTCCAGGCACAGGCGAATACCGCGCAAGCCCAGGAACGGGTTGGTTTCGGCTTCCATCGGTACATAGGCCAGGGGTTTGTCGCCGCCGACATCCAGGGTGCGCACCACAAGATTGCGCTCGGTGCCCAGGGCACGGGCAATCGCACGATAGGTGCCGGCCTGCTCGGCGGGGCTGGGCGCGCGGTTGCGGTCCAGGTAGAGGAATTCCGAACGCAGCAGACCGACGCCCTCGCCGCCCAGGGCCAGGGACTGCTCCACTTCCTGCAACGAGGCAACGTTGGCCGTGACGTCGACGTGACGGCCGTCGCGGGTGACGGCAGCCTGGGCGGCCGCGGCCACTTCGCGCTGACGTCGCAACCCCTGCCGCGCACGGGCCGCCTGCAAGTGGTCAATGTCGACCTGATCCGGCGCCAGGTGCAGTTCGCCCTTGTCGGCGTCGAGCAGCACGTGCGTACCCTCGGCCAACGCCAATACGTCAGTGGGCGCACCGCAGAGGGCGGGCATGCCCAGCGCACGGGCGAGGATTGCGACGTGACTGGTAGCCCCGCCGCCCACCGTGACAAATCCCATCACCTTGCGGGTATCGAGATTCGCCGTTTGCGAGGGGGTCAGTTGCTCGGCGATCAGGATCGCCTGATCCGGCAGCGCCCAGGCACGATCCTCGACACCCAGGATCAGTTTAAGCACGCGCCGGCCGACGTCGGACAGGTCTGCCGCACGCTCGGCGAGCAACGTATTACCCAGGCCCTGGAACAATTTAGCCGTGGCGGCGGTGGCGCTGTTCCAGGCGAATGCTGCGCTCTTGCCCTTGGCCAGCAACAGGTGGGCCTGCTCAAGCAGCGTCGGGTCTTCAAGCAGCTCCTGATGGGCGCGGAAGATATCCGCCTGGGCACTGCCGGCGGCGCCGGCCTGCAAGCGTTGCAACGCCTCGTTGGCCGCCAGCAGGCCACGCTTCAATGCATCGCGCTCGGTGGCTTCGCCTGCACCGGCTTCATTGACTACCAGCTCAGGTTCAGCCACCTGGACCACCTGGCCGAACGCCGAGCCCGGTGATGCACATACGCCGCGCAGCAGCGTGGCCGACGACACCGGCGCGACAGGTTCGACCGGCTCGGTCGTAGCCACCACCGTTTCGCCACACCCCTCGGCCAACAACGCCGTCAACGCCCGGATCGCGGCCTGCGCGTCCTCCCCCGCCGCGCTCACCTGCAAGGTATCGCCCTGAACGGTTTGCAGCGCCATGATCGCCACCAACGACTTGGCGTTGGCGCTCTGGGTCTGCTTGTGCAGGTAGAGGCTCGAACTGAAGCCTTTGGCCGCCTGGGCCAGCACCGCCGCAGGGCGAGCGTGCAAGCCGTGGGCATTGAGCAAGGTCAGCGGTTTGGAGAACAGCGCCGAGCCCTGCGGCTCATTCGCGTCTGCCGCTGCCTCGCCGGGCGACAGTCGCAGCACCGGTCGGCCCTCTTCAACCATGTCGCCCTGCGCCGCCAGCACCACAAACGGCTCGCCACTGACCACCAGCATCAAAGTCAACAGACTGCGCGCATTGAGCGCCACATAGTCGGCGTCGAACTCGATCAACGGCTGGCCGGCCGTCACCCGCTGGCCCTCTTCGACCAGGCGGGTAAAGCCCTTGCCTGCCAGGCTCACGGTGTCCAGGCCGATATGCATCAGCACCTGTACGCCGTTGTCGTCGGTGACGCTGACCGCATGGCCGCTGTCCTGGATATTGCTGATCACTCCGGCGAGCGGTGCACAGAGGGTCTGCGAGGTGGGATCGATGCACACACCATCACCGATCATGCGGCTGGAAAATACCGGGTCCGGCACCTGATCCAGCGCCAGCAGCATTCCGGACAGGGGTGCCAGCAGTTCCAGGGGTTGAGAGGGGTTCATGGCTTCACCTGTAGTGTTGTCTTTAACATTCATTGAGTGGATACGAATCCTGGGATTGCGCAGATCAAATGTGGGAGGGGGCTTGCCCCCGATGACGGCGGACCAGTCAATGCATGCGTTGACGGTGACACCGCATCACGGGCAAGCCTGCTTCCACATTAAAGTCGCGGGTCATTTCCACCAGTATTCAACTTGCACCCCCATGTTCGACCCATGCCGCGCCGTGCCGTAGGCACCGGTGTCGGACAACGCCGAACCTGCCGCCAGCTCATTCGCCGCGCGCTTGGCCGCCTGGTTCCAAGTGGCATAGGTGTAGTACAAGCGCACTTCCGGCCGTGCCCAGAATTCCGGGCCCTTGGGCGACCAGGTCGGCGCGAAGGTGAATTTGCTCAGCTTGCGCGTACCGCCCGTGGCCTCGACCTGATCGTGCCCCAGCTCGGTGACCAGTTTGAATTGCTCGCTGATGGCATACGCCGGGCGCACGCCGAGCGACAGCCAGTTCAGGTCCTGACGCCCGGGCCGCACATCCTTCTGGTACACCGCCTGCACCTGCCCGCCAAAACGCGGGGTCAGTTGCCAGTCGAAAAACTCCACGGCACGGTAGCTTTTGCTGCTGTTGTCCAACCGCGTATTGCCGGTGTAGCCCAGGCCGGTGCCAGGACCTTCGCCATACTGCAACGCGAATTTGTTCTTGCCGCCCAGGAACGCGCTTTGCACATGCTGCGCGGTCAACGCCCAGCCGCTGTTGGTGTCACGCCCGCCAGCCTTTTGGATGTAGCTCAAGCCAAGCTCCAGTTCGCCGCCAGGGTTGGTGTTGAAGCCGGCCACGTTGAAGTCATGCCGGGTGGCGTATTCCTTCTGGTAGAGGTTGTCTTTGCGTGACAGCGCGTAGCTGTATTTCAAGCCGCCGATCAACACATCCTCGATCCCGCCACCGGTGGCGCTCTGGTTCCAGTAGTAGAAGTCGGAGATATGGATGTCGTTACGCTTGTAGTAACGCCGCCCGGCCCACAGCGAACCGCCATTGAGGCTGGGCAGGTTGGACCATTGCGCATACATCTGCGGCATACGCGCAGAGCCGTTGTCCTCGCCCTGGAATTTGAGGGCGCGGTCGTACTTGTTATAGAGCGACGCCATGGCATCGACGCTGAGCACCGAGCCATCGTCGAAGGTCAGCAGGTCCTGGCGCAACTCAAGTTCGCCGTACTGCTCGCATTCGTTGCCCAGGCGGTATTTGGTTTGCGCGCCCGGCAATTGGAAGCACTGCTGCTTGCCGCTGCCGGTAGAGGTGCCGGCGCCGCTGCGCAGGTAACCGCCAAACTCCAGGGCTTGAGCACCAAAGGGCAGGCTCAGGCAGGATGCAACGAGGCCCAGCTTTATTGTTGTTTTCATAAAGCACTCCGATATTTTTATTGTTTTTCTTACTGTCTTGCGTGACGCGATCGCCTGTAGGAGCGGGCTTGCTTGCGAAGCACTTCCAGGCTCCGCGCTGCACCTGGAAGGGCGCGTTATCGTTGACGATCTTCGCGAGCAAGCTCGCTCCTACAGGCGGCATTTCAACCAGTCAGGTGCAGCACAAACGATTCGTACGGGCGCAGCGCCACCGCGCCGGTACGCACCGGGCAGTCGGGGTAATTGCTGATCAGCAAGCGTTGCTCGCTCGCTGCGTTGACGAGCTGATCGGGCAACTGGATTTCACATGGCGTGCCGTAGAAGTTGTTGACCACCAGCAAGCGTTCGCCCCGGCCTTCGCGCAGATACGCCCAGACCTGGGGATGGCCTTGCAGCAGTTCGCGGTAAATGCCTTCCTGGATCAGGGGTTCACGGCGACGCAAGGCGATCAGCGCGCGGTAGTGATGCAGCACCGAGTCAGGATCATCCCGTTGGCGCTCGACGTTGATCTGCGCCGCATTGGCCGGGATGCCGATCCACGGCTCGCCGCTGCTGAAACCGGCGCCGGGCTGACTGTTCCACTGCATCGGCGTGCGACCGTTGTCGCGAGACTTCTGCATGATCGCGGCCATGCTCGACGCCTCGGATTCACCGGCATTGCGCTTGAGGCGAAAGATATTCAGGGTCTCCACATCACGGTATTGGTCGATCCTGTCGAAGCCCGGATTGGTCATGCCCAGTTCCTCACCCTGGTAGACATAAGGCGTGCCCTGGAGCAAGTGCAGTGCGGTGGCGAGCATCTTGGCCGACACCACGCGATGCTCGCCGTCATCGCCAAACCGCGAGACCACCCGGGGCTGGTCGTGGTTACACCAGAACAGCGCGTTCCAGCCGCCACCGGCCTGCATGCCCGACTGCCAGTCGGAGAAGATCTGCTTGAGTTGCAGGAAATCGAACTCGGCCTCCACCCACTTCTGCAGGTTCGGGTAATCGACTTTCAGGTGATGAAAGTTGAAGGTCATCGACAGTTCTTTCGACGCCGGATTGGAGTAGCGAATGCAATGCTCCAGGCTGGTGGAGGACATTTCGCCGACATTGATCAGGTCATGGCCCTCGAAGACTTCGCGGTGCATTTGCTGCAGGTAGTCATGCACGTTGGGGCCGTCGGTGTAGAAGCGCCGGCCATCGGTGTGGTCGTCGGGGAAATCCGCGGGTTTGGAGATCAGGTTGATCACATCCAGGCGAAAGCCGCCCACGCCCTTGTCACGCCAGAAGCGCATCATCTTGAAGACTTCGGCGCGCACCTTGGGGTTGTCCCAGTTGAGGTCGGCCTGGGTGTGGTCGAACAGGTGCAGGTAGTACTGGCCGGTTTGCGCCTCGTATTCCCAGGCCGAGCCGCCGAACTTGGATTCCCAGCTGTTGGGCTGGTCGCGCCAGATGTAGAAGTCGCGGTAGGGATTGTCGAGGCTGCTGCGCGCCTGCCGAAACCACTCATGCTCGACGGAGGTGTGGTTGACCACGATATCGAGCATCAACCTGATACCGCGCTTGGCCGCTTCGCTGATCAACAGGTCGCAATCGGCCATGGTCCCGTAGCTGGGATCGATGGCGTAGTAGTCGCTGATGTCGTAGCCGTTGTCGCGCTGCGGTGAGCGCAGGAACGGGGTGACCCACAGGCAATCGATGCCCAGCCATTGCAGGTAGTCGAGCTTGTCGACGATGCCCAGCAGGTCACCGGTGGCGTTACCCGCGTGGCTGTGGAAGCTTTTGGGGTAGATCTGGTAGATCACCGAGTGTTGCCAGGTTTGCATGGTGGGTTCCTTCAGTAGAATTGGGTGCTGGCCGTGCGGGCCTCATCGGGGGCAAGCCCCCTCCCACAGTGGAATGTATTTCAAATGTGGGAGGGGGCTTGCCCCCGATGGCGATTGATCAGGCGACCCTGTATCCAGGCCGAACAATCTTCATGCTCAACACACAGGTCACAACAAAGGGCACGACAATCGCCACGACCATGCCGATCACAAACATCGCAATGGCGCTCGGCACGATCGAGATAAATCCAGGCAGGCCACCGACGCCGATGGCCGACGCCTGCACCTTGTTCAGCGACAGGAAAATGCTGCCCAGCGCCGAGCCCAGCAGCGCGGCATAGAATGGGAACTTGAAGCGCAGGTTCACGCCGAACATCGCCGGCTCAGTGATACCGAAGTAGGCGGAAATCGCCGACGTCGACGCCATGCTCTTGTCCCGCGCATTGCGGCTCATGTAGAACACAGCCAGTGCGGCGCTGCCCTGGGCCAGGTTGGACATGACGATCATCGGCCAGATAAAGGTGCCGCCCTGGGTCGAGATCAACTGCAGGTCCACGGCGAGGAACATGTGGTGCATGCCGGTGATGACCAGTGGGGCATAGAGCAGGCCGAAAATCGCGCCGCCGACCATCGGTGCCAGGTCGAACAATGTCACCACACCCTCGGTAATCAGGATGCCCAGGTGCCGGGTGACCGGGCCAATAATGGCCAAGGCCAGCACGCCGGTCACAACGATGGTGGTGATAGGCACCACGAGCAGCTGGATGGCGTTGGGCACCCGTGCCCGCAACCACTTCTCGATCACGCTCATGACGTAGGCCGCCATCAGGATTGGCAGGATCTGCCCCTGGTAGCCCACTTTCTCGATCTGGAACCAGCCAAGAATATCGAAGTACGGCAGGCTCTGGCCGTCGAGGCCGGCGACTGCCTTGCCGTAGTTCCAGGCGTTGAGCAGGTCCGGGTGAACCAGCATCAGGCCCAGCACGATGCCGAGGATTTCACTGCCGCCAAAACGCTTGGCCGCCGACCAACCCACCAGTGCCGGCAGGAACACAAACGAGGTGTTGGCCATCAGGTTGATCAGGCTCCACAGGCCATCCAGGTTCGGATACGCCTCCAGCAGCGTCTGGCCCTCGATGAACATGCCCTTGGCGCCCATCAGGTTGTTGATGCCCATGAGCAGGCCGGCAATGATCAGCGCCGGCAGGATCGGCATGAACACATCGGAGAACACCCGCACCAGGCGCTGCATCGGGTTGGTCTTGTCGGCGCCCTTGCGCTTCACATCGGCGATGGTCGATGCCGCCAACCCCGTGACGTCGCGCAAGGCGGCGTAGACCTTTTCCACTTCGCCGGGGCCGATCACCACCTGGAACAAACCGCCGGTGAAGAACGATCCCTTGACCAGGTCGACCTGGTTCAACGCACTGCTGTTGACCAGGCTGGGATCCTTGAGCGCCAGGCGCAGGCGCGTCACGCAGTGGGCAGCTTGCTCAAGGTTGTCGCGCCCCCCGAGGTTCTCGAGAATCTCGCGGGCAATCATCGAATAGTCGTGGCTCATGCTCGTTTTCCACTGTGATTGTTTTTATGGGTGGCAGTCATTGGCAGCACGCCGAGAGGGCAAATTACTCGTCTGTACGAGTGAAATCAACAACTCGTCTATACGAGTTACAATTTTGTTTAACTTTTGAAAATGGTCCGTCAGACATTTCCACCCCCTGCACCGGTGGCGAATGGACAAACCCCACAGGTGCCACTAAGGTTCCTGCCTTGAAAGCGCCGTTCACCTTCATAGAGCCGGGCATCGAGCCATCCCATGAGCAAATACAACCAGATCTATACCGATCTGCTTGCCAGCATCACCACCGAACGCCTGCAGCGCGGCACGCGCCTTCCCTCCGAAACCGAACTGATGGACAGCTACCAGGCCAGCCGGGGCACGGTGCGTCGAGCGATCGAGCAGTTGCAGGAGCGCGGTTTCGCGCAGAAGATCCACGGCAAAGGCACCTTTGTGTTGTCGCCGAACCCGATCGAGTTTCAACTGGGCGGCATCGTGAGCTTCCATGAAACCCACGCCGACCTGGGCGATGACATACGCACCGAAGTGGTCGAGTTCACCCAAGTGCCGCTGGAAGGCTCATTGCAACAGCACATCGAGGCTGAACCCGGCACGCTGATCACCCGGATCAAGCGGGTACGGCGCATTGGCGGCAAACGGGTGATCCTGGACATCAACCACTTCGTCGCCGACCTGATCCCCGGCCTGGACCGCTCGATTGCCGAGCAGTCGATCTACGCGTTTATCGAGCAGACGCTGCAGCTGCAGATCAGCTATGCCCAACGCACCATCGAAGCCCTGCCGCGCAGCAAGGACGACCAGGCGCACCTGGACCTTGACGGGCAAAGCCATGTGATCGTGGTGAGTAACCAGACGTTCCTGCAGGACGGGCGGCAGTTCGAGTACACCGAGTCGCGGCATACGTTGGACAAGTTCTACTTTTCGGATATTGCGCGGCGGTAAGCGCAAGCCGGGAAACCCGCTGACCCAGTGTGCGCCGACCTCTTTTTCGCAACGCCAATGGTTGTGCGCTTGGCTAAGTGCCAATTTGGGATACGGATGCGGACGACCTGCCGCCTATGCTTAGGTCGAGCTCATCGCCTTATCCTCAATGGCGACGAGCGCAGTCAGGGTGTGAAATGGACAAGTCGCAGGAAGTTGACCAGGTAGATCGGCTCACAGCGCACGCGCACAGACTCTTGAAGAGTGGTGCGCTCGGTAAATCGCAACAGATCATTCGTCTTTTCGAGTTTCTCCTCGAACGATCGCTGACGGCGACCGCAACCAAAGAAATCGAGATTGCACTCGTCGTGTTTGGTCGATCCGCCAGCGTGGATCTCGCGGCTGATGCAACGGTTCGCGTGCATATTCATCGGTTGCGAAAAAAACTCGATGCGGCGCCCGTCGATGAGCGTGGCGAGCGGCTTATCCTTCCACGTGGTGAATATCGTCTGGTCGTCGTTGTGCCCGAAGAGCAAGACAACTACGCCGACCCTGTGCGCCGACGTTTCCTTGATTGGCGGTATTTAGCCGTCGCGGCGCTTTTCCTCACGCTCAACGCGCTGTGCTGGCTCTGGTTGGTAGGCAAATCACCCAGTGATTCGCGGATCGACAGCACGCTCTGGAGTGGTATCGCGAAGAATCTGGCACCGCTACTCATCGTTTCCGGTGATTTTTATGTATTCGGTGAACAAGGCACTGACGGTTCCATTCTGCGTATGGTCGCTGATTCCACCATCGCTTCCAGCGAGGACCTCAATAAGTACAAACAGCGGATGCCTGTGCCCGGCCAAAAGTATGTCGACATGAATGCCTATCACTTGCCGAGTGGGCTCGCATCAGCGCTGGTTTCGGTGATGCCCGTCATGGTCGCAACCAGGTCCGGAAATTCGAGCCTGATCAAGCATGTGACAACCTCACGTTTCACCAATGAGATGCTGAGCGATCACGATATTGTCTATGTGGGTTTGCTCGACACGCTCGGTGATCTGCAGGAGCCGTTTTTTGATCTCTCCGGATTTTCGCTGTCGGCCAGCGGCGATACCCTTGTGGATCTAGCGACCGGGGATAAATTTCAATCTGATTGGGCCGAACCCTCCACTGACAGAATCATGCGTCGTGATTATGCGTACCTTGCTCGCTTTCCGGGACCCGCAGGCAATCACATCGTTGTCGTTGCCGGCATTATGGATCCGGCACTGATTGAGGCCGCGAAAATTGCATCGGACAGTGCCGAGCTGAGTCGCTTGAAGACCGTGCTAGGCAATAGCGACGCCTTTGAAGCGATGTATGAGGTGCGCACATTTGGTCCGTCGAGTGTATCGGCAGAACTGCTGATCGCACGCCCGCTGGACGTCGGTCAGATGTGGCGTACAAGACGGGCGCCGCCTGCCAGTGACAAGGCCATACCAAGCCCCGGCAAGGCAGACGAGGCCGTTCAGTAGAAGCTGAGTGTGGGAATGCCTTGCGCAACGTGCATGGCCTGCATGGGGTCTCGGCAACGGCGCCTGAACCGGCATGCAGGCACATTTTATCTGCCCTGCTGATTACAACCTGTGTTGTTGGAAATTATCCGGAGTAGACCCTACGCAATCTCGACGAACATATGCGCCTTGTCGCGCCGGACCTTTTCGAGCTTTACCAGCCAATCGCTTTCAGTATCCCGGTAGCCCAGGGCCAAGAGAACGGAACTGTTCAACCCCTGCTCGGGAAGCTTCAGCAGCGCGTTCACTGCCTGGTTGTCGAACCCTTCCATGGGTGTTGCATCCACGCCCAGTTCGGCTGCCGCTACCAACGCGAATCCCAAGCCGATGTAGCACTGTTTGGACGCATGAACATACTGCTGCTCCTTGCTCATGCTGCCAAAAGAATCGAGCAGCGATAACCGGTAATCATCGGTGACACTGGCAGGCAAGTTACGTATCCCGTTGCTGTATTCAAAAAATGCATTGATCCGCTCAGGTGTGTACTCATCCCAGGCTGCAAAAATCAACAAGTGTGACGATGTGGAGATTTGCTGTTGATTGGCGCAAATCGGCTGCAATTGCGCCTTCAACTCAGGGTTAGTGATGATTAACACCTTGAAAGGCTGCAGGCCCGAACTGCTGGGGGCCAGGCGTATGGCCTCCAGGATCGAATCAATTTTTTCTTGCGCGACCTTGTCGTCGTTGTAGCTTTTGGTTGCATAGCGCCAATGAAGCGTGTCTTTCAATGCCATGATGATTCCCTTAACGCAATTGAGCCTGCGATTGCCTGGTGTGCTGTAAACCCTGGATGCTTCCCGAGTGCTCCGAACCCATCACGGATTCGGGCTTTGTCCGTCCTTCACGTGACGCCAGAGGGTTTTGAAAGGATCGATATAGAAGCCCTTCAGGGTATTGTGGGGATTGTTGGCACCGTACTCTTCGTCGTTACACCCCCAACGCCAGCTTTCGCCCTTCTTGGGCAAGTAGAGTGTTCCGAACATCCAGTCCCAGAGTGTCAGTACGACTGCATTGTTCTTGTCCCAGTGATGGGGTTCCATACTGTGGTGAAGGTTGTGCATGACAGGCGCCAAAACGATGCGGTTCATCCACCCGTAGGAGATCGGCAGATGGACGTGAGAAAACACATCGATAACAAAGAAGCAGATGTAGGCCATTGTGGTGACGGCAACCACCATGCCTGGGTGGATTTGGCTGCCCGTCGCATAAAGCACCAGACCGGTGAAGGCCCCGCCGACCACCGCCGGGATGATATTGAGGCCAAAGAACTCGATGGGGTGCTGGCGAAATAACGTCCAGGGCGTCAGTGTCTCGGCGGTATGGTGAGGTTTGTGAAGATGCCACATCAGTGCGTTGGTATGGCACCAGCGATGTATCCAATACCCGACGAAGTCGACACTGAGGAAATAGGTCAGAAACTGAACGGAGATGATCAGCCAGGTTGACGTCATCAACGGGGCTCGGACGCCGAACTCAGCAGTGATATAAGCGCCGACATTGTCAGCAATGGCGATGCCATTGACGGCGAAGACGCCTACCAGGGGAAAACCGAGCATCAACAGGATGATACCGTTCCACATATCCACGCGAGATGAGGGGTTGTCGTATTGCTCCTTGGGAAAGGCTGCATTGGCCAGAGAGCGGATGGTCAGGGGGCTCTGCCACTTTTGCGAGATGATGAACATCACCGCAAGCACTGAGACGAACAGAGGAAGACCCCAGGCCCACAAGCTCATTATTTCCAGAGTCGGTTCATAGAACGCGACAATTGATTCCCAAATGTCATGCATCGTCATCGTAAGTACCTCGCCATTTATTCTTTTGTTATTGTTTTGAGGCCATGGATAGCCTCGCTTTGTCTTTACTCTCCGTGCAGACCCGGTCGGATTTTCTGTTGCACCGGGCTATATGGATACTGCCCATGACTTAATGCCCAAGATAAGTTGGTTAACGGTTAATTAACGGTACGTAACAGGTTATTTTCAGCGCAGGTTTCGCTAAAAACGTAGTTGAATCAGTCAGATAGTCTTAAGGCATGCGGGTGAACTGATTTCCCCGTGGCCAGGTGTGTCAGCCGCACGGGATACGTTCGGGCACTGATTGGAACGTCGTGCGTTTGCCGGTTTCACTCTCTCTGAGTTCGAGAGCTACGAATTGGGGGCGCGGGTGGGGTTAGAAAGCTCGCACAAAGGTGCGGGATTTGCGGGAACGATCGTCCGGTTTTAAAGGAAACTTGATCAATCATTTCGCCACTCGTATGGCAAGTAGACAGCGACTTGTCGCCTAGCCCCTGTTCTTCTGGCGAAGCAGCTTGTTACCGTTGAGATACCCAGCGACCTGCCAAACAGATACAACCTTACGTAGAATGCCTCCGTGGCTATGGAACACCTTCCTTCCAACCTTCTATGACCTAGGGGTTCCGCTCTCCACACCGCGCCTGCTACTTGCAGGCGTTTTTACATCAGTTGCAGAACAACCCTGCAACTCGTCCATGACGGCGGCCAAGGGAGAAATCAAGCATGAATCAGGGTCTGTTCCTGCGTCGCCGCAGCAAAGTTCACGTCCCGATGGGCACTGGCGGCGCCACGCGTGCTCAGGTCGCGTTGGCTGTAAGGGAAGTCGCGGCGTTTCGATGCGTACTGTCAGAGCTTCTGATTGAGCAAATCGGTCTGTTGTCGGCGACGGAACTCAAGCACTGGTTGTACGAAATCGTCAAAGTGCTTCGTCGGGAAATGGGCGCCCATGTCCATCACAGGCCGTTTTATCCTGACTTTCCAGAGCAGGTTCTAACAGCCTCAGATGCGGAGTTGTACCTTAACGCCGTCATCCACTACCTCACGCTTTGGCGCTTGCCACAGACTGAACACGCTCGACCTGCGTTGCTTGAGGGGAACTTCATATCCCGCGTTATCGAACCGGGAAGCGTCGCTGAGTTCGAGTCACTGCTCGAGCCGCTGGTTTCATCGCGCACCTCGCTTTCAGAAGAAGAAACTGCCGATGTTGTCTGGTTTATCCGAGAGTACAAAAGCGATGTGTTCCGTCTCTTGCCTGAAGCCGTTCCGTTCAGGGAGAACCGTGCACAGGTTGGCGCCGCACTTATCCTCCATGTCGTCGGCGATGCGCGGGTGGACGCATTCCTGGAGCGAAACGTCGAAACGGCAACTGACGTGCTACGACTCACGATTGCGCTGAATGGAGGGGACGTATCACTGGCCACGGCTTCGACACGTTTCACAGCGATGAAGCGCTCCACGCGCCGCCTGCTGTTGCGCCTGCTCGACCGCATACCTAACGCTATAGAAGATGTGATGCGACATCCCGAGCGATGGAAACGTCTGGCTGAAGTACTGCATCCCGGCGATTACGCCGATAAGTATCCACGGGCGCTGGCCGCCATCACGGCAGCACGTCGCAATGAAGCGCCAGCCTCATTTGGATCACGTGTCGAAACATTGCTTGTCCAGCGTCACACCGCCACGCTGATGCCGATATTACAGAGCCGTCCTGGTGAGTTCGCGCGACGGCTGGACGCGACCCTGCGGCGCGCGACGGAGCCAGAGTCGGTACTCAACGCGTTCGAAACGGTTGCGTCACAAGTGTCCTCACCTGTCCTGCTGCAGTTGCTCGCCCAGGTGCGTGCGCCGCGCCCCCTTCTCCTGCGGGCTTTTACGCCGAAAGGGTCCTTTGCCAGAATCTATGCCATCAAGGATCGACGCGAACCTGTCGCTCCAGACGTGCTGGCTCGCGCAGCCAGAATCTGCGAGGACGCTCTCGTAACGCGTTTTGCGTCGCTACCGCCACTGGGCCGCTGTTACATTGATCCAGCACTGCGCGAATACCGAGTGCCGCTGGCGCAGCGTGCCGCCTCGAAGTCGCTACGTACACTGGTGCGGGGCAGCCGCTTGCCTATGCCTGACACAGGTTTCATTCGCCTGTTCCTATGGTGGAAGAACGGTACTGAACGTACGGACATCGATTTGTCCGCAGCATTTTTCGACGCCAACTTCGTGTTCAAACAAACGGTCTCGTACTACAACCTGAAGGGTCTCGGCGGCTACCACAGCGGCGACATTGTCGACGCGCCCAACGGGGCTTCGGAATTCATCGACCTCGACCTTGATGTGCTCGTCGAGAAGGGTGTCCGCTATGTCGTCACGTCTATCAATTCATTCACCGAGCAGCCGTACTGCGATCTTCCAGAATGCTTCGCCGGCTGGATGGCCCGCGCCAATGTGGCCTCGGGTGAAGTATTCGAGCCACGCTCAGTGTTCGACCGTATCGATATCGCATCCGACACAAGTATCTGCCTGCCATTCGTGATGGACATACAGGAACGACGCATGATTTGGGCCGATCTGGGGCTAACTTCATCTCCGTGGTGGAACAACGTTCAGAACAACCTTAGTGGAGTATCGTTGATGTTGCAGGCCCTGCTACATACACCAAGACCGGATTTGGAGACGTTGTTTGATTTACATGTTCGAGCACGGGGAGAACGAGTGGCGTCACTTCAGCAGGCACAGGCAATGTTTGCGCCTGATCAAGGGGTAACACCGTTCGATACGGATTTGATTCGATCGCAGTTTCTTTAATACCTGCGGCAGCTTCTACCGGTTATTGAAAACGACGGCTCTTGCTTCGCAGATTTCTATCCAAAAACAAAAATGCCAGTCAGTGATTACTGACTGGCATTGGTTAAACGACTTCCGGCGCTACTGCGAATCTGGTACTGCACGCTAGTCAGTTCCGGACGCCCAATCATTCCCACGCCATTATCAATCTGACAAATAAAACCTTATAAAACCGACTACACAGTATTTTTCCTCGCAACGTTAACGCTCTGCGGCGCTGATATGGGGCCGAGCATAGGGTGAAGCGACGAGCGACAATAAGCCAATCAGTGAAAGACGCAGGCAAAGGTAACGTGGACATGTGCAAGCTCGGTCGCATCCATGAGTCTGCGGTGTGTGACGGACGCCGATAATCGGGCATAGTCCGGGGCGCCCATGGACATGGAGAATGTGATGTTGCTGACGCGAAATCAGTTGTTGGGCCTAAGCCTTCTGGTAGTAGTTGGGGGCTGTACCCCTTTTCAACCGCCACCCGGGGACTACACGCAGTGGTACAAAAAAGGGGTAACCCAATCGGGCGTCGACAACGCCATGCGTGCTTGCGGGTATACCAATCTTGATGGCGCAGGAGACACCTCGCCGATTGATGTTGTGCTGACGCGGTTCTACTGTATGAAGGACGCAGGGTTCAAGCGCAGGGATAATCTCGACCTGTGCAAGCTAGGCCGCATTGGCGAATCGCCGGTGTGCGAAGGCCGTCGCTAATCCATCGCCCAAAAGACTATCCACTCAACGAGTCTTGGGAGGAATAATCTGCGTTGAACACATCATGCCTCCCGCCCTCACGTACTTACGACTTGAAGCGCCCTACCAGCCCGTTCAGCTCATTGGACAGATGCGAAAGCCGACCCGAGTCTTCCTGCGCAGAACTGGCGAGGCTCTCGACCAGTTGCGCCTCGTCGTAGATCTGCTGGATATGCTTGTTGATGTCTTCGGCCACGCTATGTTGCTCTTCGGCGGCGGCGGATATCTGCAGGTTCTGATCCCGGATTTCATTCACCGACAGCTGGATGCCTTCAAAGCTTTCACGTGCGTTTCCAATGGAGGAAACGCTGGCGCGTGACAGCTCCAGGCAACTTTCCATCTTCTGCGACACTTCTTGAGTCTTGCTACCGAGCGCGCTGAGCAACTGATCGATTTCCCCAGTGGAATCCGAGGTACGCTTGGCCAGCGCTCGAACTTCATCCGCGACCACCGCAAACCCTCGCCCCTGGTCACCGGCCCGTGCCGCTTCGATTGCCGCGTTCAGTGCCAGCCAGTTGGTCTGCTCCGCGATGGCGCGGATGGTGCCCAGAATCTGGTTGATACTGCGACTACCCTCCTCCAGCTCCACCATGGACTGTGAAGATTCGGTCAGGCGACGCCCCAGGCGATTGACGTTGTCGGTGGTCAACTCAATCTGCTCTTTACCTTCGGCGACACGATGATGACCACTCTCGGCGGAATTGGCCGCAGCGCTGCACGAGCGCGCCACTTCATTAGCAGTGGCGACCATTTCATTGAACGCCGTGGACACCAACTCCACCGCCTCACGCTGGCGTCCAGCCGCCTGGTTCATGTTAGTGGCCACTTCGCTGTTCACACGCGAAGCATCCTGCAGGTTGGTCGATGCCGCGCCGATGCTCTGGATCAACTGGCGTATTGCGGCGAGAAACTTGTTGAACCAGCCTGCCAGCTCGGCGGTTTCGTCTTTGCCCTGCACATCAAGATCACGGCGCAGGTCGCCCTCACCTTCAGCAATTGACTGAAGCCCGGTGCTGACCTGGCCGATGGGCTTGACGATAACCTTGGCGAAAGCCGCCGCCAGCAGTGCAAAAAGCAGCACCAGCACCACCACGATCGCAACCGTCACGTAGGTCATGCGTGTGGCCTCGGCCATGACTTCGCTGTACTCAATCAACCCCACGTAACGCCAGCCCAGACCCGGCGATGTCCACACGTTTGCCATGTACCGGACGCCGTTGATTTCCACTTCGGTTGAACCTTGCGCAGTGGCGGCCAGTTTGGCGTAAGGCTCACCCAGATCCTTGAGCTGCTTGAAGCTGTGCCCGGCATCACGCGGATCGACCAGTACTGTGCCGTCTTCGATGAGCATCACATAGCCGCTTTCGCCGAGCTTGATGCTTTTGACCAGTTCGGTGAGGTTGGTCAGCGATACGCTTACCACAAACACGCCCTTGGCCTTGCCTGCTTCATCGAGCATGGCCCTGGCGCTACCAACCAGCGCTACCGCATCCTTTTCGTAGTAATACGCCGCAGTCCTTACCGCTTTACCGGGGCTGGCCATGGCGGCCTTGTACCACGGGCGCGTACGCGGGTCGTATTTCGACAACTGAGGGTCATCCGGCCATTTCGCGTAACTGCCGTCTTCCAGGCCAATGGACAGGATTGCCGCAGCCGGATGCGTCGCGCCATACCGGGCAAACGCATCGATGACTTGCCGGGCTGCCGCAGGCAGCGGCTGACTGGCTGCATCAGCAGCCTCGTAGTGCTTTAGGCTGGCGACCGATGTGTAGAAAGGGTCTGTAGCCATTTGATCGACGTTTTGCTGCGTACCATCAAAAAACTGCCGGATATTACCGTCGATCTGGCGTATTTCTCGGGTGCTGCCATCCATGAACTGGCTGACCGCTTCGGACCGGGTATTGAGTACAGAGATCACGGCCACCAGACTTACGGGGATGAATGCGACGAGTACAAAAGCCAGGACGAGCTTGTTTTTTATTTTCATTTTGCAGATCACTACCTGAAATAAGTGAGATAACGCACCCGGAGCAAACCTGCTGGACGCGAGTCGCCGCAAAAGCGATATCGGCCTGCGTCGCGCAATCTTTACAGTCATCTACGCGAATGCCGCTTGGAACGTAGCGCCTGATAAAAGTGGCTGTGAGCCCTGCAGATGTCGCTGCCCTCAAATAATTACGAGGACAAACGACTGCATTCCGGCGGCGATAAACAGTGAATAACGACCAGGGCGTGTGCAGGCCTTTCTAGAAAGAGTCAGACGACGGCGTATCATATGCTTTGCGAGTCATACCATCAGGGAAGACGACATGGTTACCAGGAATCTGCTGTTGAGTTTTTGCGCGTTATTATTGATCGGCTGCACGGGTAGAGGCTTTCAACCGCCGCCGCCGGAATTTACCAATTGGAAAAAAAGCGGGGTCTCGCAAGAGGGTGTCAAGCACGCCATGACCGCATGCGGCTATACCAACCTTACAGGGACGGGGGACACGACGCCTATTGACGAGGTACTCACGCAGTTTTATTGCATGAAAGACTCCGGTTTCAAGCGCACAGATAACATTGACCTGTGCAAGGAAGGCCGCATCGGCGAATCACCGGTGTGCGAAGGCCGCCGGTAATCCATCGGCAACAGGACACAAGGGATTTGGCGATGCGCAGAGCTGCCGCAATTTTGCCAGACCCAAAAAGCCAAAAGCCCGCAATTACGCGGGCTCCAGGGCATTTCTTGCTAGATCGTGCCGGACAATGCCGGACGTCCCATCATTCCCACTCAATCGTCGCCGGCGGCTTGCTCGACACGTCGTAAGTAACGCGCGAAATACCTTCGATTTCATTGATGATACGGCCGCTGACCGTTTCCAGCAGTTCGTACGGCAGGTGTGCCCAACGCGCCGTCATGAAGTCGATAGTCTCTACGGCACGCAGTGCAACGACCCACGCGTAACGACGACCATCGCCTACGACGCCTACAGACTTGACCGGCTGGAATACCACGAACGCCTGGCTGACCTTGTGGTACCAATCGGCCTTGCGCAGTTCTTCGATGAAGATGTGGTCGGCGCGGCGCAGCAGGTCGGCGTATTCCTTTTTCACTTCGCCGAGGATGCGCACGCCCAGGCCCGGGCCCGGGAAGGGGTGGCGGTAGACCATGTCGTACGGCAGGCCGAGTTCCAGGCCCAGACGGCGGACTTCGTCCTTGAACAGTTCGCGCAGCGGCTCGACCAGCTTGAGGTTCATTTCCTCAGGCAGGCCACCCACGTTGTGGTGGGACTTGATCACGTGGGCCTTGCCGCTCTTGGCGCCGGCCGACTCGATCACGTCGGGGTAGATGGTGCCCTGGGCGAGGTATTTGATGTTGTCCAGTTTGTTGGACTGGGCATCGAAGACGTCGATGAAGGTGCGGCCGATGATCTTGCGCTTCTTCTCCGGGTCGGACTCGCCGGCCAGGTTGTTGAGGAACTGGTCCTCGGCGTTGGCGCGGATCACCTTGACGCCCATGTTCTCGGCGAACATGGCCATCACCTGCTCGCCTTCGTGCAGGCGCAGCAGGCCGTTGTCGACGAAGACGCAGGTCAACTGGTCGCCGATGGCTTTGTGCAGCAGCGCGGCGACCACGGAGGAGTCGACGCCGCCGGACAGGCCGAGCAACACGTTGTCTGTGCCAACCTGAGCGCGGACGTTGGCGATGGCGTCTTCAGCGATTTTCGACGGGGTCCACAGGGCTTCACACTCGCAGATGTCGAGGATGAAGCGCGACAGGATGCGCCCGCCTTGCTTGGTGTGGGTCACTTCCGGGTGAAACTGCACGCCGTAGTAACGACGCTCGTCGCTGAACATGCCGGCGATCGGGCAGCTCGGGGTGCTGGCCAGGATGTGGAAGTCCTGCGGCATTTTGGTGACTTTGTCACCGTGGCTCATCCACACGTCGAGGCCGAACAGGCCGTCGGCGTCGATGTGGTCTTCGATACCGTCCAGCAGGCGGCTCTTGCCGACCACGTCGACGCGCGCATAACCGAATTCACGCAGCTCGGAACCTTCAACCTTGCCGCCCAGTTGCTCGGCCATGGTCTGCATGCCGTAGCAGATGCCGAACACCGGTACGCCCAGGTCGAAGACCGCTTGCGGGCAGCGCGGGCTGTTGGCTTCGTGCACGGACTCGGGGCCACCGGCGAGGATGACGCCTTTCGGTGCGAATTCGCGGATCGCTTCGTCATCCATGTCGAACGGGTGCAGTTCGCAGTACACGCCGATTTCACGCACGCGGCGAGCGATCAGTTGGGTGTACTGGGAACCGAAGTCGAGGATCAGGATGCGGTGGGCGTGAATGTCGAGGGCCATGAAGTCAGTCTCGTCTAATGAATCAGAAACAACTCGGGGCTGAAAGAACAGCCCCGGTTACTTAACGTTTTGCTGGAAGCCTCAACCTACGCGGTAGTTTGGCGCTTCCTTGGTGATCTGCACGTCGTGGACATGGGATTCAGCCATGCCGGCGCCGGTGATCCGTACGAACTCTGGCTTGGTGCGCATTTCTTCGATGTCGGCGCTGCCGGTGTAGCCCATCGAGGAACGCAGGCCGCCCATCAGTTGATGGATGATCGCGCTCAGGGTGCCTTTGTACGGCACACGGCCTTCGATGCCTTCCGGGACGAGCTTCTCGGCGCCTGCCGAGGAGTCCTGGAAGTAACGGTCGGAAGAACCTTGCGCCTGGGACATGGCGCCCAGCGAACCCATGCCGCGATAAGCCTTGTAGGAGCGGCCCTGGAACAGTTCGATCTCGCCGGGTGCTTCTTCAGTACCGGCAAACATCGAGCCCATCATCACGCAGGAAGCACCGGCCACGATGGCCTTGGACAGGTCACCGGAGAACCGGATGCCGCCGTCGGCGATCAACGGAACGCCGGTGCCTTCAAGGGCAGCGGCGACGTTGGCGATGGCGCTGATTTGCGGCACGCCCACACCGGCAACGATACGCGTGGTGCAGATCGAGCCAGGGCCGATACCGACCTTGACCGCGTCAGCGCCCGCTTCGGCCAGGGCCTTGGCGGCAGCGCCGGTGGCGATGTTGCCGCCGATCACCTGGACGTCAGGGAAGTTCTGCTTGACCCAGCGCACGCGGTCGATCACGCCTTTGGAGTGACCGTGAGCGGTGTCGACCACCACCACGTCAACACCGGCGGCGACCAGCGCCGAAACGCGGTCACCGGTGTCTTTACCGGTGCCGACCGCAGCGCCGACGCGCAGACGACCCTGGTCATCCTTGCTGGCCAGCGGGTAAGCCTTGGCTTTTTCGATGTCGTTGACGGTCATCATGCCTTTGAGGGCGAATTTGTCGTCGACGATCAGCACGCGCTCGATGCGGTGCTTGTGCAGCAGTTCGCGCACATCGTTCTTGTCGGCGCCTTCCTTGACCGTGACCAGGCGCTCTTTAGGCGTCATCACTTCGCGGACGGTGACTTCAAGACGGTTCTCGAAACGCACGTCACGGGAAGTGACGATGCCGACCAGGTCGCCATCGTGCAGCACCGGAACGCCGGAGATGTTGTGCAGGCGGGTCAGTTCGAACAGATCACGTACGGTGGCGTCGGCTTCGATGGTGATGGGATCTTTCACCACACCCGCTTCGTAACGCTTGACCTTGCGCACTTCGGCAGCTTGCTGCTCGATGGTCATGTTCTTGTGGATGATGCCGATGCCGCCTTCCTGAGCCATGGCGATGGCCAGACGGGCTTCGGTGACGGTGTCCATGGCAGCGGAAACCAGGGGAATATTCAGCTCGATGCCACGGGTTAGGCGGGTCTTGAGACTGACTTCGTTAGGGAGCACCTCGGAATAACCGGGCACTAGGAGAATGTCGTCGAATGTCAGAGCTTCTTGGCTGATACGCAGCATCGCGGGGGCTCCCGAGCGGGAAAATGGAAGCGCGCCATTATACTCAGACACCCCTCAGGTCTCAATGTAAAACTCTGACATATTTGGGAATAGTGATAGATGGAAAAATTTCGCCACCCTGATCGTTCCCACGCTCTGCGTGGGAATGCCGCCCCTGGACGCTCTGCGTCCCGCCTTTAATAGTGACGCGGAGCGTCACAGGATGCATTCCCACGCGGAGCGTGGGAACGATCAGGTCGGGGTTAAAGCTCGACCTTGACCCACGCGATCTTCTGATCCAGCCAATCGGCAAACTCATCGATAAAGCTTTGCTTGAACCCCGCCTCCGCCCAATTGTTGAAAATAAATCCCAGGTTGGAAAACCCGCATTCCTGCAGAAACAGAAAGCCATTGATGTCGTCTTCATGCCCACACAGCGGGCAGGTGAAGTTATCGGTGTGGCCGGGCATCCAGTCTTCCAGGCTTTCGAACAGCGCTTCGCCGACTTCCTTCAGGCACTCCGGGCAGCCGGCTTCTTCGAGAAAACCCTTGGCCGGCGTGTAGATGCAGCGCTTGTAGATGATTTCCAGGCCATTGACCGGCTCGTTGAACGGCAGCGCTTGCGGGTGCAGCACCACCGCGCGGGCGCCGTCGGCCAGGGCGTAGGCCATGCGGTTGCCGGTGCGCCCGCAGGTGGTCAGTTCCTCCTTGATGATGTTCTTGCGCACCAGCCAGCGCACGATTGCCCGGGCGCGGGGTTCGTGGACGGGCAAGGTGGAGATTTTCGGGACAAGGATGCTTTGGGAATTCATGGGAGTCCTGCGGTGTGGCTGCTGACGCCATCGGGGGCAATTCCCCTCCCACATTTTGAATTGTGAACACAGCCAACTGTGGGAGGGGGCTTGCCCCCGATGGCGCTCTAAAGGCTGGCAGCTTAATCCCTGCCCCACACAGGTCAAGTACTCAAATACCGTCCAATCAACGCAATCCCACTGGCCAGCACCAACCACGTCACCAACCGCACAAACGCCTCGCGGGACATGCGCATCGTCAGCCTGCGCCCGCACCACAAGCCCAGCGCCATCGCCGGCAACAGGCACAGCGCCAACAGCAGCAGCGGCAAATCGGCATACACCCCGGCAATCAGAAACAGGCTCAGGCGCACCACGGTGCTGCAACTGATCAACGCACTTTGCGTGGCCCGCGCCGCCTCCTTGGACAGACGGCTGTTCAGGTAGATTGCATATAAAAAGCCGCCACTGCCAAACAGCGCGCCAAACAAGCCGCCGACCGTGCCCATGGGAATCGACCAACCCGCCGCCAACTGCGTGGGCCGCGCCTTCACTGCCAGGCTGTAGACCGCGTAGGCACTGATAAACAGCCCCATCAACAACAGCAAAAGATCCGAATGCAGATTGAGCAAAAACACCACACCCAAGGTGCAACCGATGGCCATGCACGGCAGCAGCCGCAGCAATTCCGGCTTGCTGACATCCCGACGTGTCTGCAGCAGGCCACCAAAGGCGGCGACAAAATCCAGCAACACCAACAGCGGAATGATCTTCGACAGCGGCATGAACAGAATAAGCACAGGCCCTGCCACCAGCGCCGTCCCAAAGCCGGCAATACCGAAAACGATATAGGCCACAACGATACCGAGACCGATCACCAGCCACTCAACTGCGCCGAACGACCACTGGCTCATCAGCTCAACCGCACTCATGGGTAATTCCTTGAAAGAGAATGCCGACACTTTAGTCATCCGTGAGCATTGCGCCAGCACGAAGACGCACGCGGGTGGAGCAGTTCTGTCAAACCTGGCACGAATGCCTATAAACTGCCGCCCATGATTAAAGATCCTTTTGCCCGACTGGGCCTGGACCGCGAAGTCCTGACTGTCAGCCAGCTCAACGGCCGCGCGCGGGTGTTGCTGGAAGACGTGTTCACCAATATCTGGGTGGAAGGCGAGATCTCCAACCTCGCCCGCCCGGCTTCGGGCCACGTGTATTTCACCCTCAAGGACAGCGGCGCCCAGGTGCGTTGCGCGCTGTTTCGCAACAACGCCGCGCGGGTACGCCAGGCGTTGAAGGACGGCCTGGCGGTGAAGGTGCGCGGCAAGGTCTCGCTGTTCGAGGGCCGTGGCGACTACCAGTTGATCCTCGACACCGTGGAGCCTGCCGGTGATGGCGCGTTGCGACTGGCCTTCGATGCCTTGAAGGAAAAGCTCAGCGCCGAAGGCCTGTTCAGTGCCGAGCGCAAGGTGCCCTTGCCGGCGCATCCTCGGCGCATCGGCATCATCAGTTCGCCAACCGGCGCGGTGATTCGCGACATCATCAGCGTTTTCCGCCGCCGCGCGCCGAACATCGAATTGACCTTGATCCCGACCGCCGTACAGGGCCGCGAAGCCATCGCACAGATTGTGCGTGCGCTGAAGCTGGCCGACGCACGCGGCTTCGACGCGCTGATCCTGGCCCGTGGCGGCGGCTCGCTGGAAGACCTCTGGTGCTTCAACGAAGAAGCCGTGGCCCGGGCGGTGGACGCCTGCGTCACGCCCATCGTCAGCGCGGTCGGCCATGAAACCGATGTATCGATCAGCGACTTCGTGGCGGACGTGCGCGCCCCTACCCCCTCCGCTGCCGCTGAACTGCTGGCACCGGACGCCAGTCACCTGGTGCGCCAGGTCGAAAACCTGCAGCGCCGCCTGGTGCTGTTGATGCACAACCGCCTGCGCCATGATCGCCTGCGCCTGGAGGGCATGGCCCGACGCCTGCGACACCCTGGCGAACGCCTGCGCCAGCAGGCCCAGCGCCTGGATGACCTGGACATGCGCCTGCGCCGCGCGTTCGAGCGCAGCCTCAATACCCGTCGCGAACGCCTGATTCGCCTGGAAACCCGCCTCGCCGGCCAACATCCGGGGCGTCAACTGGCCTTGCTGCGCCAGCGCCTGGACAGCCTCGCCGAGCGCCTGCCCCGTGCCATGCGCGAAGGCCTCAAGGCACGGCGCCTGCAACTGCAAAGCCAGGTGCAGACGCTGCACGTGGTCAGCCCGCTGGCCACCCTGGGCCGTGGCTACAGCATCCTGCTCGACGAGCGCGGCCAAGCGATTCGCAATGCCGCGCAAACCCACACCGGCCAGCGCCTGACCGCACGCCTCGGTGAAGGCCAACTGCAGGTGCGGGTGGAAGACAACCACCTGACCCCCGTCACCCTTTCGCTACTGGATTGACCGATGCCACGCTTTCTCAGCTTGTTGATGCTCGTTTGCCTGACCTTCAATGCCCACGCCGACAGCTACATCACACGCCTGCTGAACAAGCCGGTGCCCGGTGGCGTCGCTGTCGTGGACCTGGGCACGGCGGCGGCCGCACCCAAGGCCACCTACCTGAACAGACCGGTGCTGGTGGTGAAGGAACAAAACACCTGGCTGGCGATTGTGGGTATCCCGTTGACGGTCAAGCCGGGCACCGAACGCATCACCAGTGGCGGGCGCCAACTGCCGTTCGTGGTGGGCTTCAAGAAATACCCCGAGCAACGCATCACCTTGAAGAACAAGAGCCAGGTCAACCCGGAACCGGCGCAACTCAAGCGCATCGAGGGCGAACTGGCCGTGCAGCTCAAGGCCTACCGCAGTTTCAGCCCGAACACACCGAGCAACCTGCTGCTGGACAAGCCGGTCAACGGGCCGCTGTCGAGCAAGTTCGGGGTAAGACGTTTCTTCAATGGCGAGGAGCGCAATCCCCATTCGGGCCTGGACTTTGCCGTGGGCGCGGGCACACCGATCAAGACGCCGGCGGCGGGCAAGGTGATCCTGACCGGTAACTACTTCTTCAACGGCAACACCGTGTTCGTCGACCATGGCCAGGGCTTTATCAGCATGTTCTGCCATATGTCGAAGATTGACGTGAACGTCGGTGACCAACTGGCGCGCGGCGCGGTCGTGGGCAAGGTCGGCTCGACCGGCCGGGCAACCGGGCCGCATATGCACTGGAACGTCAGCCTGAACGATGCGCGGGTCGACCCGGCGATCTTCATCGGCGCTTTCCAACCCTGATCATTCGATTGCGCACCCGATAAAGGTCGCGCAATTAAATTCAGATATAGTTGTTTATCCAGCCATAAAATCGCTATTCCTACGCAAATAGCAGAACTTATCTCAATTTTTTTCGACTGCTTGCCATCTTTCACCCCGGCGGTTAGGGTTGGGCTTATGAAAACCTCTCACACCCTCATTCAGCGCCGCCAGCACCGCAGTCTGTGCCTCGTCAGCGCACGACTGCCAGGCTGAATCGATCTGTCTCGCCCAAGCGTCGTCCCCAATAATAGTGATTCGGCAGGCCGCCTCTTCTCGGCCCTACAACAAAGGATTTTGCGATGAGCATGCTCAAAGACCCGTCTTCGAAGTACCGCGCGTTCCCGACCATCGATATCCCGGACCGCACCTGGCCGTCGAAAACCATCACCAGCGCGCCGATCTGGTGCAGCTCCGACCTGCGTGATGGCAACCAGTCGCTGATCGAACCGATGGACGCGGCGAAAAAGCTGCGTTTCTGGAAGACTCTGGTTGCCGTGGGTGTGAAGGAAATCGAAGCCTCCTTCCCGGCCGCATCGCAAACCGATTTTGATTTCGTGCGCACCCTGATCGAAGACAACCACATCCCCGAGGACACCACCATCCAGGTGCTGACCCAGGGCCGTGAAGACTTGATCGCGCGCACCTTCGAATCCCTGCGCGGCGCCAAAAAGGCCATCGTGCATTTGTACAATGCCACGTCGCCGTCGTTCCGCCGCATTGTGTTCAACCAGGACAAGGACGGCATCAAGGCCATCGCGGTCAACGCCGCCAAGCTGTTCGTCAAATACGCCGCGCAGCAGCCCGAGACCCAGTGGACCTTCGAATATTCGCCGGAAACCTTCAGCGCCACGGAGCTGGAGTTTGCCAAGGAAGTCTGTGACGCAGTGATCGAGGTGTGGAACCCGACGCCCGAGCACAAGATGATCCTCAACCTGCCGGCCACCGTGGAATGTGCCACGCCGAATATCTACGCCGACCAGATCGAGTGGTTCGGTCGCCACATCAACCGCCGTGACAGCGTCATCATCAGCCTGCACACCCACAACGACCGTGGCACCGGCGTGGCCGCCACCGAACTGGGCCTGATGGCCGGCGCCGACCGTGTCGAAGGCTGCCTGTTCGGCAACGGCGAGCGCACCGGTAACGTCGACCTGGTCACCGTGGCACTGAACATGTACACCCAGGGCCTCGACCCACAACTGGACTTCTCCGACATCGACGGCGTGCGCAAAGTCGTCGAGGAGTGCAACCAGATCCAGGTGCACCCGCGTCATCCGTATGTCGGCGACCTGGTGCATACCGCGTTCTCCGGCTCGCACCAGGACGCGATCCGCAAGGGCTTCTCCCAGCAGAAAGACGATGCACTGTGGGAAGTGCCGTACCTGCCGATCGACCCGGCCGACATCGGTCGCAGCTACGAGGCAGTGATCCGGGTGAACAGCCAGTCGGGCAAGGGCGGCATCGCCTACCTGCTGGAACAGGAATACGACATCAGCTTGCCGCGCCGCATGCAGATCGAATTCAGCCAAGTGGTACAGGCCGAGACCGACCGCGTGGGCCTGGAGATGACCGCACCGCAGATCTACGCGTTGCTGCAGCGTGAATACCTGCAAGCCAACACTCCGTATGCGCTGGTCAGCCACCGCCTGCAGGAAGAAAACGGCAACAGCTATGTGGAAGTGGAAGTCTCCGGCAAGGGCCAGGGCGAAACCAACCTGCACTGGAAAGGCAAAGGCAACGGCGCATTGGAAGCACTGGTGGCCGGCTTGCCGATCGGTGTGGAGATCATGGATTACAACGAACACGCGATTGGCGCGGGCACCAACGCCAAGGCGGCGGCCTACATCGAACTGCGCGTGAACGGCGAGCGTCCGGTGCATGGCGTGGGGATTGATGAAAACATCACCACGGCAAGCTTCAAGGCGCTGTTCAGTGCGCTGAACCGCTCGTTGAGCCAGCAGGAAGCGAAGGCGGCGTAAGCGTTATCGGCGCCATGCAAAAGGCCCCTGGGTAAGAATCCAGGGGCCTTTTTGCTTTGGGTTAGGGTGGTGCTGCTGATGGCCTCATCGGGGGCAAGCCCCCTCCCACTTTTTGACTTGTGAATACCTTCAAATGTGGGAGGGGGCTTGCCCCCGATAGCGGCCTGTCAGACAAACTGAAAACTATCGGCATCCAGATTCGCCGGGAATTTGGTGCGATACGCCGCCAACTCCGCTGCATCCAGAATCACCTGGAATACCCCATCCGCCTCCCCCGCGCTCAGCAATGTCTCGCCCTGGAAGTCCAGCACCTGGCTATCGCCGGTGTAGGCAAAGCCCTTGCCGTCCGTGCCGACTCGATTCACCGCCGCCACATAACACAAATTCTCGATGGCCCGGGCCGGCAACAAGCGGTTCCAGTGCTGGCGCCGCGCACCCGGCCAGTTGGCGGTGTACAGCAGCAAGTCGGTGTCCTGGGCATCGCGACTCCACACCGGGAAGCGCAGGTCGTAGCAAATCAGCGGGCGGATACGCCAGCCCTTCAACTCGAACTGCACCTGGCGCTCGCCGGGCGTGTAGTGGTCGTGTTCGCCGGCCATGCGGAACAGGTGGCGTTTATCGTAATGCAACACTTCACCGTCGGGGCGCGCCCAGAGCAGGCGGTTACGGTGGCTGCCGTCGGCCGCCTGGATAATCACGCTGCCGGTGATCACGGCGTTGTATTTCGCCGCTTGGGTTTGAAGCCAGCGCTGAGTCGGGCCGTTTTCCCGCTCGGCCAGGGCGGCCGATTCCATGGAGAAACCCGTGGTGAACATCTCCGGCAATACCATCAGGTCGGCGCCGTTGGCTTGCTCCAGCAGCAGCTCGAAATGCTCAAGATTGGCCTGGCGGTCGTGCCAGGCCAGGGTGGTCTGGATCAGGGCAATGTTCAGATTCGGCAAGGCACTCAAATCACGCATAGTTTTTCCGCCGCTTGTTGCAGCGTCTCCTCGCGTTTAGCAAAGCACAGGCGCACCAGGCGCTGGCCTTGGGGTGGGTCGCGGTAAAACACCGAGATCGGAATCGACGCCACGCCGTGTTCGCGCGTCATCCATTCGGACATGGCGACATCATCCAGATCCGGGCGGATCCGGGAATAATCCACCAATTGAAAGTAAGTCCCCGCCGATGGGCTGAAGCTGAACCGCGACGGCGCCAGCAACTGGCAGAACAGATCGCGCTTGGCTTGATAGAACGCCGGCAGCGCATCCACGTGCTCCGGGTGCTCAGCCATGAAATCGGCCAGCGCGTACTGCAACGGCGTCACGCCACAGAAGCTGACGTATTGATGCACTTTGCGCAGCTCGGCAGTGAGGGCCGGCGGTGCAACCACATAGCCGGTCTTCCAGCCCGTGACGTGATACGTCTTGCCGAACGAGCTGACCACAAACGCACGCGAGTACAGCTCCTCATGGGCGAGCACGCTGACGTGGGGCACATCGTCGAACACCAGGTGTTCGTACACTTCATCGCTGAGCAAATAGATATCACGGCCGCGAATCAGCTCGGCCAACTGGTCCAGTTCCGCACGGCTGACCAGCGCGCCACTGGGGTTGTGCGGGGTATTGAGCACAATCATGCGCGTGCGCGGCGACAGCGCGGCCTTGATACGCTCCAGATCCAGGCTGAAATCCTGCAAGCCCAACTGCAGATGCACGCAGCGCCCGCCGGCCAGCTCTACCGAAGGTGCGTAGCTGTCGTAGCAAGGGTCGAAGATGATCACTTCGTCGCCGTTGCGGATGACCGCCTGGATCGCGCAGAAAATGCCTTGGGTGGCGCCGGGCGTGATGGTGACTTCACGGTCGGCATCGACGCTGACAGCGTAGCTGCGGGCGATTTTTGCCGCCACCTGCTGACGCAGCGCGGGCAAGCCGCTCATCGGTGCGTATTGGTTATGGCCGCTGGCGACGTGCCGACCCACGGCGTCGAGCAAATCCTGAGGGCCGTTGAAGTCGGGAAAACCCTGGGACAGGTTGATTGCGCCGGTGTCGGCCGCCAACTGCGACATGCTGGTGAAAATGGTCGTGCCGACGTTCGGCAGCTTGCTGGTGATCATGGGAGCCCCCTTCGGGTGAGCTGCAAGTTTTAAGCTGCAAGCTGCAAGCGGGTCAAGGGGCAAACCGCCGCGCACAAAAAAGGGCGCCAACGGCGCCCTCTCTTGCAGCTTGCAGCTTACAACGTGACGCTGCGGTTATTTCTTGTCGCGGCGCTTCTTGTCGGCCTTCTTGTGGTGAGTCATCAAACGACGCTTCTTGTTCACCTGACGGTCGGTCAATGTGTTCTTGTTGCCTTCGTATGGGTTCTCGCCACCCTTGAACTCGATACGGATCGGCGTGCCGACCAGCTTCAAGACACGGCGATAGGTGTTTTCCAGGTAACGCACATAGGACTTGGGCACCTTCTCGATCTGGTTACCGTGAATCACGATAATCGGCGGGTTGGCACCACCCAGGTGGGCGTAACGCAGTTTGATGCGGCGGTTGTTGACCATCGGCGGCGCGTGCTCGCCCACCGCGTCTTCCAGGATCTGGGTAAGGCGGTTGGTCGGCCAGCGCGTGACCGCAGACTTGAACGAGTTCTGTACCGAGGCGTAGAGGTTGCCCACGCCGGTGCCGTGCAGGGCCGAGATAAAGTGGATATCGGCAAACTCAACGAAGAACAGGCGACGCTGCAGCTCGATCTTGACGAAATCGCGCTCGCTCGGCGTCATGCCGTCCCACTTGTTGATCGCGATCACCAGGGCGCGACCGGCTTCCAGGGCAAAGCCCAGCAGGTTCAGGTCGTGGTCCACCACGCCTTCGCGAGCGTCCATCACAAAGATCACCACGTTGGCGTCTTTGATCGCTTGCAGGGTTTTGACCACGGAGAATTTTTCAACTTCTTCGTGGATCTTGCCACGCTTGCGCACACCGGCGGTGTCGATCAGCGTGTACTTTTCTTCGTTGCGCTCGAACGGGATGTAGATGCTGTCGCGGGTGGTGCCGGGTTCGTCATAGACGATTACCCGGTCTTCACCGAGCATGCGGTTGACCAGGGTCGACTTGCCGACGTTAGGGCGGCCGATGATGGCGATCTTGATACCGTCTTTTTCGCTCGGGCCAGGAATGCGCTTGGCTTCCTCGCCTTCGGCGACGATCTCCTCCTCACCCTCTTCTTCCTCATCGTCATCCTTGGGAAAGGTGCTGAGGGCAATTTCGAGCATCTGCGTGATGCCGCGACCGTGGGCGCCGGCAACCGGGATCGCGTCGCCCAGGCCCATCGGGCTGAATTCGGCGCGGGCCGCTTCAGGATCGATGTTATCGATCTTGTTCGCAACCAGATAGGAGCGCTTGTTGCGCTTGCGCAGGTGCTCGCCAATCATCTGGTCGGCAGCGGTGTAGCCCGCGCGGGCGTCCACCAGGAACAACACGACATCGGCTTCTTCAATGGCCAGCAGCGACTGCTCGGCCATTTTTTCGTCCATGCCATGTTCGTCACCGGAGATACCACCGGTGTCGACAATAATGTAGGAGCGCCCTTGCCACTTTGCCTCACCGTATTGGCGATCACGGGTCAGACCGGACAAGTCGCCGACGATGGCGTCGCGAGTCCTGGTCAGGCGGTTGAACAAGGTGGACTTGCCGACGTTAGGTCGGCCCACCAGGGCGATTACGGGAACCATGCGGCTCTCCACTTCGTTATTTCAGAAAATACAAAAGCCGCTGCAGGGCAGCGGCTGGTGCTCGGGGCGGCATTTGAATGCCACATGCCCTGCTCGACACTGAATACTGCAGGAGCGAGCTTGCTCGCGAAAAACCAGAGGACGCCGCGTTTATCCAGAAAACCCGCGTTAGCGTTGACGTCCTTCGCGAGCAAGCTCGCTCCTACAAACAGCATTGAGGCAAGGCCGCCTGGGGGTTACCCCAAGCATGATTCTTACTTGATGGTCAGGGCTTCCAGCTTGCCGCTGTTGCCATACACATACAGCATGTTACCCACCACCAGCGGACGCGCACGCAGGCCGTCGCTGTCGATACGCTCGCGACCCACGAAGCGACCGTCCACCTGGCTCAGCAGGTGCAGGTAGCCTTCGAAGTCACCGACCGCTACGTAGCTGGAGAAGACTTCCGGCGCCGACAGTTGGCGGCGAGCCAGGGAGTCGTTGCTCCACAGCGCAGTGGTGGAACGCTCGTCGACACTTTCAACGGTGCCGGACGCCAGGCTTACGTAGACGCTGCCAAACCCTTGGGCGACACCGGCGTAGCTGGACGCATCACGCTGCCAGTTGACCCGGCCGCTCTGCAGGTCCAGTGCCGCGACACGGCCCTGGTAAGTAGCGACGTAGAGGGTCTCGCCGGACAGCAACAAGCCACCGTCGATGTCCACGACGCGATCCAACTCGGAACGACCTTGCGGGATAGCCACACGGGTTTCCCAGGCCGGCACGCCGTTCTGGGTATTCAGGGCCACCACTTTACCGGTGGACAGCCCGGCAACGGCCAGATTGTTGGTCACAATCGGACCACTGGTACCGCGCAGGGTCAACACCGCCGGGGTGCTGTCGTACAACCAGCGCTGTTCGCCGGTGCTGGCGTCCAGACCGATCACGCGATCATCCTGGGTCTGCACCACGACGATATCGCCGTTGGTGGCAGGCGGTGCGAGCACTTCACTGGTCACGCGGGCGCGCCATTTCTCTTCACCGGTGCTGGAGTCCAGCGCCACGACTTCGCCTTTGAGCGTGCCGAGCATGACCATGCCGTAACCCACGCCAACGGCGCCGGAGACAGGCAGTTCAAGGTCTTTCTTCCACTTCACGTCGCCGGTCATGCGATCCAGGGAGGTCACGATGCCGGTTACATCAGCGGCCACAATGTTGTCACCGTCGATTGCCGGTACCAGCATGTTGTAGGTTTCGCCCTGACCGTCACCGATGGAGCGGCTCCACTGCTTTTGCAGGACCACTTCTTCCTTGAAGCTGGTCAGCTCCGCAGGCGGCAGTTCTTTTTTACTGTTGCTGCTGCAACCCGCGGCCAGAACGGCCAGAGCCAGCAATGCTGCATGTTTCCAACGGATCACGTCACGCATCCCCTTTGGCCAAGTCGTCCAGCTTGATTTGTAAGCCACCGACCGCCGCTTCATCAGACAGCGCCGCCTTGGCTTTTTGGTACGCAGCATTGGCTTCGTCGGTACGACCCAATTGGACCAACAGGTCGCCCTTGAGCTCTTCGCGAGTGGCTACAAATGCCTTGTCAGCATCGCCGTCGAGCAGTTTGAGTGCTTCGTCAGCCTTGTTCTGTGCCGCCAATACCTGTGCCAGGCGTTGACGTGCGATTTCACCCAGAGTCGGGTTGGTCGGTTTGTCGGCGATGGCCTTGAGCTCAGTGGCTGCCTCATCCAGCTTGCCGGTGTCGACCGCGACTTTCGCGACGAACAGGCTACCGTACTGGGCGTAGGTGGTACCGCCAAACTCGTTCTTCAGCTTACCGGCCAGGTCTGCCACTCGTGCAGGGTCCGGCTTGCCGTCCGGCGTCAGGGTGGTTTCCAGCAATTGCTGGTAAACGATCGAGGCGCCCTGGGACTGGTTGGCCTGATATTTGGTCCAGGCTTGCCAGCCGAACACCACCACTAAAGCCAGCAGACCGCCAGTTACCAGGGGCTTGCCGTTACGCTGCCACCAGTCCTTGAAGTCGGCCAGTTGCTCATCATCAGTACTCGACACCCCAATACTCCTTAATCGCTAAATTCGGCTGTTCGACAGCTTCAACCCTGCACGACGCAGGTGGCCAGGTGCGCAGCGAGCGCATCAAAGGCAATGTTCTGTTGTTCGCCCTGGCCACGCAGGGGTTTGAAACCTACCACTTGCTGGGCCAACTCGTCATCGCCGAGGATCAGCGCATACAACGCGCCGCTCTTGTCAGCCTTCTTGAACTGGCTCTTGAAGCTACCGGCGCCGGCATTGATTTGCAGACGCAGGTTCGGCAGTTGGTCGCGCACCTGTTCGCTCAAGGCCAGGGCAGCCAGTTCGGCAGCCTCGCCAAAAGCGCAAAGATACACGTCCACCTGGCGGGAAATCTCTTGTGGCACTTGCTCAAGGGTCTCGAGCAACAGGATCAGCCGCTCGATGCCCATGGCGAAACCTACGCCCGTGGTCGGCTTGCCACCCATTTGCTCGACCAGGCCGTCGTAACGACCACCGGCACACACAGTGCCCTGGGCGCCGAGTTTGTCGGTGACCCACTCGAACACGGTCTTGCTGTAGTAATCGAGGCCGCGCACCAGCTTGGGGTTGATCACATAGGGAATACCCGCCGCATCCAGGCGAGCCTTGAGGCCCTCGAAGTGCGTGCGCGATTCGTCGTCCAGGTAGTCGGCCATTTTCGGCGCGCCGACCAGTACGGCCTGGGTGTCGGCGTTCTTGGTATCAAGCACGCGCAACGGGTTGGTCTTCAGGCGGCGCTGGCTGTCTTCGTCCAGCTTGTCCAGGTGGGCAGACAGGTACTCGACCAGGGCTTCGCGATAGCGTCCGCGGGACTCACTGGTGCCCAGGCTGTTGAGTTCGAGCTTGACCGCGTCGCGGATGCCCAACTGGCCCCACAGGCGCCAGGTCAGGACGATCAGCTCGGCATCGATGTCCGGACCGTCCAGGTTGAAGACTTCGCAACCGATCTGGTGAAACTGGCGATAGCGACCTTTCTGCGGACGCTCGTGGCGGAACATCGGGCCGATGTACCACAGTTTCTGGGTCTGGCCGCCACCGGTGATGCCATGCTCCAGCACAGCGCGAACGCAGGCCGCAGTGCCTTCCGGACGCAGGGTCAGGGAGTCGCCGTTACGGTCTTCGAAGGTGTACATCTCTTTTTCGACGATGTCGGTCACTTCACCGATGGAGCGCTTGAACAGCTCGGTGAACTCGACGATCGGCATACGGATCTGCTTGTAACCGTAGTTATCCAGCAGACGCGCGACCGTGCTCTCGAAATAGCGCCACAGTGGCGTCTGCTCCGGCAGGATGTCGTTCATGCCACGAATGGCTTGCAGAGACTTGCTCACATCAAATCCTTAAATTCGTTCAATCAGCCGCGAGCGATCAGCGCTGCGTCAGCGGCGACCTTCTCGGCCGCTTTCTCGCGGATCAGCTTTTCCAGCTCATCCACCAGATTGTCATTCGTCAATTTCTGCGACGGTTTGCCGTCAATGTAAATCAGGTTCGGTGTACCGCCGGTCAAGCCCACGTGTGCCTCCTTGGCCTCGCCCGGTCCGTTGACCACGCAACCGATCACCGCGACATCCAGCGGCACCAGCAGGTCTTCGAGACGCAACTCCAGGTCGTTCATGGTTTTCACCACGTCGAAGTTCTGCCGCGAGCAGCTCGGGCAGGCAATGAAGTTGATGCCACGGGAACGCAAACGCAGGGATTTGAGAATGTCGTAGCCGACCTTCACTTCCTCTACGGGGTCTGCCGCCAGGGAGATGCGGATAGTATCGCCAATCCCTTCGGCGAGCAGCATACCGAGACCCACCGCAGATTTCACTGTGCCTGAGCGTAAACCGCCCGCTTCAGTGATGCCCAGGTGCAGCGGCTGCACGATTTCCTTGGCCAGCAGGCGGTAGGCTTCTACGGCCATGAACACGTCGGAAGCCTTTACGCTGACCTTGAATTCCTGGAAATTCAGGCGCTCCAGGTGTTCAACGTGGCGCAATGCCGACTCCACCAGCGCCGCCGGGGTAGGCTCGCCGTATTTCTTTTGCAGGTCTTTTTCCAGCGAACCGGCGTTGACCCCGATGCGGATGGGAATACCACGATCACGGGCCGCATCGACCACGGCGCGCACACGGTCTTCACGACCGATGTTGCCCGGGTTGATCCGCAGGCAGTCCACACCCAGCTCGGCTACGCGCAGCGCGATCTTGTAGTCGAAGTGGATGTCGGCAACCAGCGGCACCTTGACCAATTGCTTGATACGGCCGAAGGCTTCGGCAGCGTCCATATCCGGTACGGACACCCGCACGATGTCCACGCCGGCCGCTTCCAGACGATTGATCTGGGCGACGGTGGCAGCCACGTCATTGGTGTCGCTGTTGGTCATGCTCTGCACCGCGATGGGGGCATCGCCGCCCACCGGCACCGAGCCGACCCAGATCTTGCGCGATACGCGACGTTTGATTGGAGATTCGCCGTGCATGACTATTGTCCCAACTTGAGGCGAGCGGTCTCGCCACTGGTGAACGGCGCTACGTCCACAGGCTGGCCGTTGTAGGCCACTTGCGCGCCACGGGCATAACCCAGACGCAGCGTCAAAGGAGGCTTGCCGCCCTGGTCAAGAGTATCTCCCTTACGCTTCAGACCGCTAAACAGCACTTTGCCATTACCGTCGGTGACTTGCGTCCAGCAGTCAGCGACGAAGGTGATCTGTACGCGCCCGTCACCGGCGATCAACGCGGGGGTGGTGGGCGGCGAAATGGCAGGCGCAGCCGGTGCCGCAGGCGCTGGAGCCTGGGCCGGAGCGGCTGTTGCGGGAGCCTGGGCCACGGGCGCTACGGGAGCCGGCGCGGGTACGGCTGCAGTCGCTGCAGGTGCGCTGTCGGCTTGCGGAGCGGGTTGTTCAGCGGTGGCAGGCGCTTCCGGCGTGACTTGCCCTTCGACGACCGCCTGGTCTTCCGGCTCATCCAGCGGATGAATCTGGGTGGTGCCGTCGGCGCTTTCGACTTCGACGTGCTCCAGCGCGTTGCTGGTCAGGTCTTTATTGCGCTGGGAAGTCTGGTCCTGCCACCAGACGAAACCACCCCCGATCACGGCAATCAGCAGCAACAGGCTGACAATGCGCAGGATCGTGTGGGAAACCCGGGTCGGCTCTTCAATACGACCGAGGCCATGCACATTGCTGCCCTGGGAGTCGGTGCCGGTGAACTGGTCGAATTGCTGGACCAGTGCGGTCTGGTCGATACCCAGCAACTTGGCATAAGCGCGGATATAGCCGCGGGCAAACGTGTGCCCGGGCAGCTTGTCGAATGCGCCAGCTTCCAGGTTGGCCAGGGAGGTGCTGGTCAAATTGAGCTTGAGGGCCACTTGCGCCAGCGACCAACCATTGCTTTCGCGGGCCTCACGCAAGGTGTCGCCTGGGTTTACGCGATTAGCTGCTACAACTTCCGGGTGCGCGGCTTTCATCATTGCTCCGACAGGTATTGCTGATATTCCGGCGTACCGGGATAGAGTCGTTCGAGTTGCTGGCCAAAACGTGCGGCCGTGTCGCGTTCTTCATGAACCGTCGCCAGGCGCACACCGAGCAATAGACTACGTGCATTGTGCCCGCTGAGCAGGCTAAAACGCTCGTAATAGTCACGTGCCGGCACATAATGCCTGTCTTCGTAGGACAACTCAGCCATTTCAAGCAAAGCGCGTGGTTGGCGAGCGTTCAGGTGCAGGGCTTTTTCCAGTTGCTGGCGCGCCAGTTCGCGCTGTCCCAGGTGTATCGACGTCACCCCAAGGTTCTCGAAGATGCGCGAACGCTGGGAATAAAGGGTGTCGGTGCTGGCCTGGCGGAAATAAGCGGCCGCCTGTTCATACCGTTTCTGCTCGAACAGGAAACTGCCGTAGTTGTTCAGCAACCGCGCGTCGCCAGGACGGGAAGCCAGTGCCGTGGTGAAATACCGATCAGCCAACTCGGGCTCGGCCTGAGCCTGGAAGACCAGCGCCAGCGCGGCATTGGCATCCGCATCATCGGCATCCAGCTCCAGGGCCTTCTTCAATGGCACCTTGGCCTGCTCGCTCATGCCTTGTTGCAGATAGCCCAGCCCCAGTTGCACATACGCCACTCGCGCCGCTTCACGACCCTTGTCGGTTTGCAAAGGGCTGTCGTAGCCCGATGAAACACAACCGGCCACGAGACCGGTAACAAGTAAAAGCAGCGCAAGGCGCAAGGGCATAGAGATCCTCTCTCAGATTCGATTTACAGCAATCAGCGGCAAATCGTCGGCGGCGTTAAGTTCGCGTCCGGCGATATAACGCTCGCTGCGGCGGGTGCGGTCCATCACCTGCCCTACCAATTGGCCACAGGCGGCGTCGATGTCTTCACCACGAGTGGTGCGCACGGTGACGTTGTAGCCGGCCTGGTGCAGTTGATCCTGGAAACGGCGGATGGCGTTGTTGCTCGGCCGCTCGTAGCCAGAATGGGGAAACGGGTTGAACGGAATCAGGTTGATCTTGCACGGGGTGTTCTTGAGCAGCTCGATCATCTCGACCGCGTGCTCGACCTTGTCGTTGACGTCCTTGAGCATGGTGTACTCAATGGTCAAGACACGCTTTTCGCCCAAGGTCGCCATATAACGCTGGCAGGATTCGAGCAGCATCTTAAGCGGATACTTCTTGTTGATCGGCACCAATTGGTTACGCAATGCGTCATTGGGTGCGTGCAGCGACAACGCCAGGGAAACGTCGATGTGCTTGGCCAGCTCATCGATCATCGGTACCACGCCGGAGGTCGACAGGGTCACACGGCGCTTGGAGATGCCGTAGCCCAGGTCGTCCATCATCAGGTGCATGGCCGCAACCACGTTGTCGAAGTTCAGCAGCGGCTCACCCATGCCCATCATCACCACGTTGGTGATGGCACGGTCGACGGTCGCCGGGACGCTGCCAAAGGATTTGTTGGCAATCCACACCTGGCCGATGACTTCGGCGGCGGTGAGGTTGCTGTTGAAGCCTTGCTTGCCGGTGGAGCAGAAACTGCAGTCCAGGGCACAGCCTGCCTGGGACGAAACGCACAAGGTGCCGCGCTTGCCCTGGGGAATGTAGACGGTCTCGACGCAGCTGCCGGACGCCACGCGCACCACCCACTTACGGGTGCCGTCGCTGGAGATGTCCTCGCTGACCACTTCGGGACCACGAACTTCGGCAATGGCCTTGAGCTTGTCGCGCAGGGCCTTGCTGACGTTCGTCATGGCGTCGAAATCGTCGACGCCAAAGTGGTGAATCCACTTCATTACCTGACCGGCACGGAAACGCTTCTCCCCGATTGAGTCGAAGAATTTCTCCATTTCCGGCTGAGTCAGACCCAGCAGGTTGGTTTTAACAGTCGATGTAGTCATGGATTCACCCTCACTCTTTAAGCCGATGCTTAGCGAGCGGTTACTTCAGTAGCAGCGAAAAAGTACGAGATTTCGCGAGCAGCAGCGGCTTCGGAGTCCGAACCGTGAACAGCGTTGGCGTCGATGGACTCGGCGAAGTCAGCACGGATGGTGCCGGCAGCCGCTTCTTTAGGGTTGGTAGCGCCCATCAGCTCACGGTTCAGAGCGATAGCGTTCTCGCCTTCCAGCACCTGAACAACAACAGGACCGGAGATCATGAAGGCAACCAGGTCGCCGAAGAAGCCACGAGCGCTGTGCTCAGCGTAGAAGCCTTCAGCTTCAGCCTTGGACAGTTGCTTGAGTTTCGAAGCTACAACCTTCAGGCCGGCTTTTTCGAAACGAGTGGTGATCTCGCCGATGACGTTTTTTGCAACAGCGTCAGGCTTGATGATGGAGAAAGTACGTTGAACAGCCATGGTGTAACTCCAGAAACGGTAATTTACGAAAAATTAAACCCGCGAATTATACGCGGGTTATCAGGTATTGCCTAACTGCGTAATAAGGCGGCTCAGTCTGCTTCTTCGATCCACAGGCCTTGAATCGCCTCCAGGACCTTTTCGCCACCCCGATCAGGGATGTCGTCAAAATCCGGCAGTTCCATTACGAGGTTACGCAGCTTGACGAAGTTCACCGTAAGAGGATTGACCTCAGGATGAGCTTCAGCAAGTTGTATAGCGATTTCTTGTACATCAACCCATTTCAGGCTCATGACAGTTCCTTGAATCAATGCGGCGCTTCGGCCGCATGGTTGAGCGAATATTTCGGGATTTCGACCGTGATGTCTTCAGTGCCGACCTTTGCCTGACAGCTTAGACGCGAAGTCGCTTCCAGGCCCCAGGCGCGATCGAGGAAGTCTTCTTCCAGCTCATCGGCTTCCTCGAGCGAGTTGAACCCCTCGCGAATGACGCAGTGGCACGTGGTGCAAGCGCACACACCGCCACAGGCACTTTCGATCTCGATGTGGTTGTCGTGGGCGACCTCAAGGATGGACTTGCCGGTCTCAGCCTCCACGACCATACCATCCGGGCAATGCTCGGCGTGTGGCAGAAAAATGACCTGCGGCATCAGTTATTCCTCAATTTCATTCAGGTTGCGACCCGCCAGGGCGGCTTTTACCGTCTGGTCCATACGGCGGGCGGCAAAGGCATCGGTTACTTGTGACAGGCGCTTGGTCTGCTGCTCGATGGCGTAACCATCGTTGCCTTTCATCAGTTCGGCCAGCTCCTGCATCTGCAGGTCGATGACCATGCGCTCCTCGGCATCCAGCAAGCGCTCGCCATCGGCATCCAGAGCGCCCTGCACCGCTTCGAGCAGGCGCTGGGCATCGACTTGCTGCTCACGCAGCACGCGGGCGACCTTGTCATCGCCGGCATATTGGAACGAGTCCTTGAGCATCTTGGCGATTTCACCGTCAGTCAGGCCGTAGGACGGCTTGACCTGGATACTGGCCTCGACGCCCGAGCCCAGTTCACGGGCCGCCACGCTGAGCAGGCCGTCGGCGTCGACCTGGAAGGTCACGCGAATCTTCGCCGCGCCCGCCACCATCGCCGGGATACCACGCAACTCAAAGCGCGCCAGGGAGCGGCAGTCGCTGATCAGCTCGCGCTCGCCTTGCAGCACATGAATCATCATGGCCGTCTGGCCATCTTTGTAGGTGGTGAAGTCCTGGGCGCGGGCGACGGGAATGGTGGTGTTGCGCGGAATCACTTTCTCCATCAGGCCGCCCATGGTTTCCAGGCCCAGAGACAACGGAATCACATCGAGCAGCAGCAGTTCGCCACCATCGCGCTTGTTGCCGGCCAGGGTATCGGCCTGGATCGCAGCCCCGATGGCCACCACTTGATCCGGGTCGATTTCGGTCAGCGGCTGGCGGCCAAAGGCTTCGGCAACGGCCTCGCGAACCCTTGGAACACGGGTGGAGCCGCCTACCATGACCACCGCGCCGACCTCTTCGAACTCGATACCGGAATCACGCACCGCGCGGCGGCAGGCCTTGAGGCTGCGGGCAACCATCGGTTCGATCAACGCATCGAAGGCTTCGCGGGTCAGCTGGGCCGACCAGCTACCGTAGGAAACTTCAACGGTAGCAGCGTCCGTCAGCGCTTCCTTGGCAGCGCAGGCGGCTTGCAGCAGGTTGCGCTGAGCGCCCGGGTCCAGGTCGGCCGACAAGCCGGCACTGCTGATGATCCAGCCCGCGATGGCATGGTCGAAGTCATCGCCACCCAGGGCGCTGTCGCCACCGGTGGCCAGCACTTCGAACACACCGCCAGTCAGGCGCAGGATCGAAATATCAAAGGTGCCGCCGCCCAGATCATAAATGGCGACCAGGCCTTCGGCGTGCTGGTCCAGGCCGTAAGCCACGGCGGCAGCGGTCGGTTCATTGAGCAAACGCAGCACGTTCAGGCCGGCGAGCTTCGCCGCATCCTTGGTGGCTTGGCGTTGCGCGTCGTCGAAATACGCCGGAACCGTGATCACCGCACCAACCAGCTCGCCGCCCAGGGTGGTTTCCGCACGCTGGCGCAGCACCTTGAGGATATCGGCCGACACTTCCACCGGGCTTTTCGGGCCCTGGACGGTGTCGATGAACGGCATATGGGATTCACCGCCGACAAAGCGGTACGGCAGCTGGTCGCCCAATTGCTTGACGTCGGACAGACCACGCCCCATCAAGCGCTTGACCGACAGCACGGTATTGAGGGGGTCGGAGGACGCTGCCAGCTTGGCCGACTCGCCGACTTCGATACGGTCGGCGTGATAGCGCACGGCGGACGGCAGGATGACCTGGCCATCGGCATCGGGCAGCGGTTCGGACAGGCCGCTGCGCACGGCAGCAACCAGGGAATTGGTGGTGCCCAGGTCAATCCCGACCGCCAGGCGACGCTGGTGCGGTTGAGGGCTTTGACCGGGTTCGGCGATTTGCAGTAGAGCCATGGTAATCAGGTCTTATCTGTCTATCAGGCGTGCATCACGGGCAGCACACTGGGTTAATCGTCGAGGCGCTCTTCTAGCTGGCGCACTTCGTAGGTGAGCTTGTCGAGAAACTGCATGCGCCGCATCAGGCGTTCGGCCTGTTCGCGTTGCGCAGCATCATCCCAACAGGCTGCGAAGCTTTCGTTGAGCTCATCCTGGGCCGCCTTCAGACGACGCTTGAAGACCGCGACGCCAGCCACATCGGCTTCGTCCTGCAAGTCTTCGAGTTCTTCGCGCCATTGCATCTGCTGCATCAGGAAGTCCGGGTCATGCACGGTGACTTCCATCGGCAACTCGCCGCCCTTTATCGCCAGTAGATAACGTGCGCGTTTCGGGGGGCTTTTGAGCGTCTGATAGGCTTCGTTGAGGCTGGCCGATTGCTCCAGCGCCAGGCGTTGCTCACGCTCGGAAGCGTCAGCGAAGCGGTCCGGATGCACGCCACGCGCCAATTCTCGATAGCGCGTGGCAAGCTGCTCAAGGTCCAGCCGAAAGCTCGGCTGCAGCTCGAATAAAGCGAAATGACAAGGAGTACCCACAAGAAGCCTCAGATGTTGAAGCTTTCGCCGCAGCCACATTCACCGCGTACGTTGGGGTTGTTGAACTTGAAGCCTTCGTTCAACCCTTCCTTGACGAAATCGAGCTCGGTGCCGTCCAGGTAGGTCAGGCTTTTGGGGTCGATGATCACTTTCTCGCCGTGACTTTCGAACACCTGGTCTTCCGCAACCACCTCGTCGACAAACTCCAGCACGTAGGCAAGGCCGGAACAGCCCGTGGTGCGAACACCCAGACGAATCCCCTCACCTTTACCGCGCCCATTCAGGGAGCGGCGAATGTGCTGCGCAGCCGCTTCTGTCATGCTGATAGCCATCGTTGACTCCTTACTCGTCGCCAAATACTTAGATCAAGCCTTTCTTCTGCTTGTAGTCGCGAACGGCCGCCTTGATGGCGTCCTCGGCGAGTACCGAGCAGTGAATTTTCACCGGCGGCAGGGCCAGTTCTTCGGCCAGCTGGGTGTTGCTGATGGTGACAGCCTCATCCAGGGTCTTGCCTTTCATCCATTCGGTCGCCAGGGAGCTGGAGGCGATGGCCGAACCGCAGCCGTAGGTCTTGAACTTGGCGTCTTCGATAACGCCGGCGTCGTTGACCTTGATCTGCAGGCGCATCACATCGCCGCACGCCGGAGCGCCGACCATGCCAGTGCCGACATCAGGATCTTCCGCGTTCATCTTGCCGACGTTGCGCGGGTTTTCGTAGTGGTCGATGACCTTTTCGCTGTAAGCCATGGTACTGAATCCTCACTCATCAGGGCCGCTCTGGAACCCTGTAGAAACGCCTGCGTTTTCCGCCACGTTGCTACAGAGCTGGGGTGGCGGCTTCTATATTTAGTGTGCCGCCCACTCGATCTTGGAAATGTCGACACCGTCTTTGTACATGTCCCACAGCGGCGACAGAACGCGCAGCTTGTTGACGGCTTCGCAGACTTTCTGCGCGGCGTAGTCGACTTGCTCTTCAGTGGTGAAGCGGCCGAAAGTAAAGCGGATCGAGCTGTGTGCCAGTTCGTCGTTGCGGCCCAGGGCGCGCAGTACGTACGAAGGCTCAAGGGACGCCGAGGTGCAGGCCGAACCGGACGAAACCGCCAGGTCCTTGAGCGCCATGATCAGCGACTCGCCTTCGACGTAGTTGAAGCTCAAATTCAAGTTGTGCGGTACACGGGCGGTCATGCTGCCGTTGATGTACAGCTCTTCAAGGTTCTCGACCTGCTTGTAGAAGCGGTCACTCAAGGCCTTGATGCGCACGTTTTCGGCAGCCATGTCTTCCTTGGCTACGCGGAAGGCTTCGCCCATGCCGACGATCTGGTGGGTCGCCAGGGTGCCCGAACGCATGCCGCGCTCGTGACCGCCGCCGTGCATGGTGGCTTCGATACGTACGCGCGGCTTGCGGCTTACGTAAAGGGCGCCGATGCCTTTGGGGCCGTAGGTCTTGTGGGCGGAGAACGACATCAGGTCGACTTTCAGCTTGGACAGGTCGATCTCGACCTTGCCGGTGGACTGAGCGGCGTCGACGTGCAGCAGGATGCCCTTGGAACGGGTCAGCTCGCCAATCGCTTCGATGTCGTTGATGGTGCCGATTTCGTTGTTCACGTGGATCACGGAAACCAGGATGGTATCGTCACGCAGCGCGGCCTCGATCATGGCCGGGGTGACGATGCCGTCGGTGGTGGGCTCGAGGTAGGTGACCTCAAAACCTTCACGTTCCAGTTGGCGCATGGTGTCGAGGACAGCCTTGTGCTCAATCTTGGTGGTGATCAGGTGCTTGCCCTTGGTCGCGTAGAAATGCGCCGCGCCCTTGATCGCCAGGTTGTCGGACTCGGTGGCACCGGAGGTCCAGACGATTTCGCGCGGGTCGGCGCCAACCAGGTCGGCGACCTGGCGACGAGCGTTCTCGACCGCTTCCTCGGCTTTCCAGCCGAATACGTGGGAACGGGAGGCCGGGTTGCCGAAGTTTCCGTCAACCAGCAGGCATTCGCTCATCTTTTGCGCGACACGCGGATCAACCGGGGTGGTCGCTGAGTAATCAAGGTAAATCGGCAATTTCATGGACTTTCTCCTAAATCAGGCTGGCTGGCGCGCCGTTAGCTCTGCGGCTGTCACTCGACGGCGGACGCTTCGATCTTGTCCAGACGCGGCGCCTTGGTGTTGCAACGGCGCTGGTCCTGACGCTGGGCTACTTCTTGCACCTCACGGCGAGTCACAAGATCAGCCAAGCTGATACCACTCAAAAACTCATGGATCTGCAGGCTCAAGTCACACCACAAGTGGTGCGTCAGGCAGGTGTCACCGGCATGGCAATCACCCAGCCCCTGGCATTTGGTCGCATCGACGGATTCGTTGACCGCGTCGATCACCTGGGCTACCTGGATGCCCTGCATATCGCGGGACAATTGATAGCCGCCACCTGGGCCTCGCACGCTGGAAACCAGATTGCTGCGGCGCAATTTGGCGAACAGCTGCTCGAGGTAGGACAGGGAAATGCCTTGGCGCTCGGAGATATCGGCCAGGGACACCGGCCCAGTTTGCGCGTGCAAAGCCAGGTCGAGCATGGCAGTCACCGCGTATCGGCCTTTTGTAGTCAGTCTCATGGACAAGTACCAAGGTGTTTCAGAATGGGAGCAAGTATGCGATTCCCGAGTATTTAAGTCAACTATAAGACCTAGTACTTTAGTCAGGATTACCCGTAAAAAGGGCGCGCGAATCATAGCAGGCTGGGGTGGGGACGAACAGCGTCACCGGATAACCAGCGATGCCAGACACAACGAAGGTCAAATGTGGGAGGGGGCTTGCCCCCGATGGCGGTGGATCAGCCAGCACATAGGGCAACTGACCTACCGCTATCAGGGGCAAGCCCCCTCCCACAGGAGATCTCTGGCGATGCCGGGATCTTAGCTTGCCTTGGTGGCGGTTTCGTCCTTGATCTCGGCGAAATCTTCTTCGCGCAGCTCAGGCAGATCCTTCGCACAGTAAGGGCTGCCCAAGTCCTTCAGGGCACCACACATGCCCTCCAGCTTGCCATCCACCGCTTGCAGGTGGTCGAGCAACTGGCCAATGGCACGCGCCACCGGGTCAGGCATGTCTTCGCTGACGCCATAGGCATCAAAGCCGATCTTCTCGGCCATGGCCTTGCGCTTGGCCTCCTGTTCGTCGCCGACTTCCGGCTTGACGATGATCCGGCCCGGAATACCCACCACCGTCGCACCGGGCGGCACGGCCTTGGTGACCACGGCATTGGAGCCAACCTTGGCACCGGCGCCGACCGTGAACGGGCCAAGCACCTTGGCACCCGCGCCCACCACCACACCGTCGCCCAGCGTCGGGTGGCGCTTGCCTTTATTCCAGGTGGTCCCGCCCAGGGTGACACCCTGATAGAGCGTCACGTCATCGCCAATCTCGGCGGTCTCGCCAATCACGATGCCCATGCCATGATCGATGAAGAAGCGACGGCCGACCTTGGCGCCGGGGTGAATTTCGATCCCGGTCAGCCAGCGCCCGAAGTTCGACACCAGCCGCGCCAGCCATTTCCAACCCATGCCCCACAGGGCGCCGGACAGGCGGTGAAGCCAGATCGCGTGCATGCCGGGGTAGCAGGTCAGCACTTCAAAGGCGTTGCGCGCCGCCGGATCACGGTGGAAAACACTCTGGATATCTTCTCGCAAACGCTCGAACATCTTTAATCCTTCCGCTTAAGGAGCTCGCCACGGGCCGCTTTCTGGGTTTCCGTGAGGATGCCACGCAATATATTCATTTCCGCCCGAGTGACCGAGCTGCGCCCGTAAAGGCGGCGCAGGCGCGCCATCAAGTGCCGTGGTTTTTCAGGATCAAGGAACTCGATGGCCACCAGGGTTTGCTCCAGGTGCTCATAGAATCGCTCCAGTTCGTCCATCGTGGCCAGCTCGCCACTTTTGGTCGACGCCACTTCGTCCTTCTCCATCTTGCTCGGCTGGCCCTCAGCCGCCAACCAGGCCATGCGCACTTCGTACGTCAGCACCTGCACCGCCGCACCCAGGTTCAGCGAACTGAACTCAGGGTCTGACGGAATGTGCACGTGGTAATGACATCGCTGCAGCTCTTCATTGGTCAGGCCGGAGTCCTCACGGCCAAACACCAGGGCGATTTCTGCGCCACCGGCCGCCTCTTCCACCACTTTGGTACCGCACTCACGCGGGTCCAGCAATGGCCAGGGAATGCGGCGGTCGCGGGCGCTGGTGCCGAGCACCAGGTTGCAGCCGACCAAAGCGTCCTCCAGGGTGGCGACAACCTGGGCGTTTTCCAAGATGTCATTGGCGCCGGATGCGCGGGCATCGGCCTCATGGTGCGGAAACACACGTGGCTCGACCAGCACCAGCCGCGTCAGCCCCATGTTTTTCATGGCTCGCGCCACCCCACCGATGTTGCCGGGATGACTGGTATTGACCAAAACGACACGGATGTTTTGCAGCAAGGGAGGCGCTCTCGGACACGGGAAAGGGGAGCAAATCTTACAGAAGCGCTTAGGGTTATGCCACGAAAGCTAACGTCGCCCTTCACCTGAAGAAAGTTTCTGCTAAACTGCCCGGCTTTCTTTAACAACCTTAGGTGACCTATCCATGCAGCCCATGCTGAATATCGCGCTGCGCGCCGCCCGCAGCGCCAGTGAATTGATCTTCCGCTCCATCGAGCGCCTGGATACCATCAAGGTCGACGAAAAAGACGCCAAGGATTATGTGTCCGAGGTGGATCGCGCCGCCGAACAGAAAATCATCGACGCCCTGCGCAAGGCCTACCCGACCCACGGCATCCTCGGTGAAGAAACCGGCCTGCACAAAGGCAGCGGCGAAGGCGAAGACTACCTGTGGATCATCGACCCACTGGATGGCACCACCAACTTCCTGCGCGGCATCCCGCACTTTGCCGTAAGCATTGCGTGCAAATACCGTGGCCGCCTGGAACACGCCGTGGTGCTGGACCCGGTTCGCCAGGAAGAATTCACCGCCAGCCGTGGCCGTGGCGCCCAGCTCAATGGCCGTCGTCTGCGCGTCAGCGGTCGCACCAGCCTGGACGGCGCCCTGCTGGGCACCGGTTTCCCGTTCCGTGACGACCAGATGGACAACCTGGAAAACTACCTGGGCATGTTCCGCGCCCTGGTCGGCCAGACTGCGGGCATCCGTCGCGCCGGCGCAGCGAGCCTGGACCTGGCCTACGTGGCCGCCGGTCGTTTTGATGCGTTCTGGGAGTCGGGCCTGTCCGAGTGGGACATGGCTGCGGGCGCCCTGCTGATCCAGGAAGCAGGCGGCCTGGTGAGCGACTTCACCGGCGGTCACGACTTCCTGGAAAAAGGCCACGTGGTTGCCGGCAACACCAAATGCTTCAAGGCAGTGCTGACGGCGATCCAGCCGCACCTGCCGGCTTCGCTGAAGCGTTAAGCGAGCGCGCACAAAAAAGCACCCCGAGGGGTGCTTTTTTTATGCCTGGGATTTGAGCCAGGCCCATCTATCAGCAGCAATACAGATCAAATGTGGGAGGGGGCTTGCCCCCGATTGCAGAGTGTCAGTCAACCAAGCATCAACTGACCCACCGCTATCGGGGGCAAGCCCCCTCCCACATTTTGAATTGCACAGTTTTTTGAATCTGTGCCTGGCCCTGGATTACTGCTGGTTCTGACCCAGGATCAGACGCCCTTCCTTGTCCACCGGAATCTGGCCGCCTGGATCACGCTCCATACGCACAGTACCTTCCTTGCCATCCAGGTTGTAACGCACGTCGTAGCCCACAACCTTGTCGCTGATGTCATTCACGGTGTTACAGCGAGTCTGGGTAGTGGTGTAGGTATCGCGGTTCTGCATACCTTCCTGAACCTTGTTACCCGCATAACCGCCACCGACCGCACCGGCGACCGTTGCCAGCTTCTTGCCGTTACCACCACCAATCTGGTTGCCGAGCAGGCCGCCTGCCAGGGCGCCTACGACGGTACCGGCGATTTGATGCTGATCCTGCACCGGACGCTGCCGGGTCACGGTGACATCCTTGCAGACCTCACGCGGGGTTTTAATCTGGGTTTTTACCGGCTGTACCGCCAGCACTTGCGCATACTCAGGGCCGCTTTTTACCAGGCTGTAGGTGGCAACAGCGCCCCCGGCAGTCACACCGACAGCACCCAATACCGCACCAACCAGCAACGACTTGTTCACGTTGAACCTCCTGACCATCACAAGCGGACCGAAAGATCCGCGCTATACCCAGCCTTGGAGCAAAAAAAAAGACACGAGTTCAATCTCGTGCCTTTCTTCGTACCGCCGATCAACAAACGCCCATCAAGGACGGTCGTCGACCTCCTTGCCAGTGCTGGCCGGAGGGATCAGGTCTTCGCTGTTGAGGTTCAGCCAGATCAGTACCACGTTGGCGATGTAGATCGACGAATAGGTACCGGCCAGAACACCGATGAACAGTGCCAGGGAGAAGCCCCACAGGTTGTCGCCACCGAAGATCATCAGTGCCGCGATCGCCAGCAAGGTGGAGATCGACGTCGCCATGGTCCGCAGCAGGGTCTGGGTGGTGGAGATGTTGATGTTCTCGATCAACGTGGCCTTGCGCAGTACACGGAAGTTCTCGCGAACCCGGTCGAATACCACGATGGTGTCGTTGAGCGAGTAACCAATGATCGCCAGCACGGCGGCCAATACGGTCAGGTCGAAGGTGATCTGGAAGTACGCCAGGATACCCACGGTCACGATCACGTCGTGGATCAGCGACACGATGGCGCCGACCCCGAACTTCCACTGAAAGCGGAAGGCCAGGTAGATCATGATGCCGACCAGCGCCATCAGCATGCCGAGGCCGCCCTGATCGCGCAGTTCTTCACCCACCTGCGGGCCGACGAACTCTACGCGCTTGACCGAGGCCGGGTTGTCGCCGCCGACCTTCTGCAAGGCCTCGGCAACCTGGTGACCCAGTTGCGGGTCTTCGCCAGGCATGCGCACCAGCAGGTCGGTAGTGGCGCCGAAGCTCTGCACCACCGCCTCGTGATAGCCGGCCTTGACCAGCTCATCGCGCACCAGGGTGACGTCGGCCGGCTTCTCGTAGGTCAGCTCGATGAGCGTACCGCCGGTAAAGTCCAGACCGTAGTTCAGGCCCTTATGGAACCAGCTGAACAACGCCAGAACGGTAAGGAGCACGGTGACGCCGAACGCAACGTTGCGAACGCCCATGAAGTTGATTGTACGTAACATGGCAGCCCCTTAAATCCACAACTTCTTGAAGTCACGCCCGCCAAAGATCAGGTTGACCATTGCGCGGGTCACCATGATGGCCGTGAACATCGAGGTAAAGATACCCAGGGACATGGTCACCGCAAAACCTTTGACGGGGCCTGTGCCCATGGCAAAGAGAATCCCGCCGACCAGCAGAGTGGTCAGGTTGGAGTCGAGAATCGCGGTAAATGCCCGGCCGAAGCCTTCGTTGATTGCACGTTGTACGGTCATGCCCGCCGCGATCTCTTCACGGATCCGCGAGAAGATCAGCACGTTGGCGTCCACCGCCATACCCATGGTGAGGACGATACCGGCGATACCCGGCAGGGTCAGCGTGGCGCCCAGCAGCGACATCAGCGCCAGCAGCATCACCATGTTGCCCGCCAGGGCCACGGTGGCAATGATGCCGAAGAAGCGGTAGATGGCGATGATGAACAGCGACACGAACAACATGCCCCACAGCGCCGCATCGACACCCTTGGTGATGTTGTCGGCACCCAGGCTCGGGCCGATGGTACGTTCTTCAGCGAAGTACATCGGCGCCGCCAGGCCACCGGCACGCAGCAGCAGGGCCAGTTCCGAGGATTCGCCCTGGCCGTTCAGGCCAGTGATGCGGAATTGCGCACCCAGCGGCGACTGGATGGTCGCCAGGCTGATGATCTTCTTCTCTTCCTTGAAGGTCTGTACCGGCACGTCTTTTTCGACGCCATTGACCATCTGCTTGGTGTAGGTGGTAACCGGGCGCTGCTCGATGAAGATTACCGCCATGCTGCGACCGACGTTGCTGCGCGTGGCGCGGCTCATCAGCTCGCCGCCGTGACCATCCAGGCGGATGTTCACTTCAGGCGTGCCATGCTCGCCGAAACCGGCCTTGGCATCGGTCACCTGGTCACCGGTGATGATCAAGCCACGCTCGATCAACGCTGGAGGACGGTTGCCTTCACGGAACTCGAACTCTTCGGAAGTCGCGCGGGTAGCACCCGGCTCAGCCGCGAGGCGGAACTCCAGGTTGGCGGTTTTACCCAGGATACGCTTGGCTTCAGCGGTGTCCTGCACGCCCGGCAGTTCAACCACGATACGGTTGGCGCCCTGACGCTGCACGATCGGCTCGGCCACACCCAGCTCGTTGACGCGGTTACGTACCGTGGTCAAGTTCTGCTTGATGGAGTATTCGCGGATTTCCGCGATCTTGGCCGGGCTCATCGCCAGACGCAGCACCGCCTGACCATTGAGGTCGGCCGGTACGATGTCAAAGTCGTTGAAGTTCTTGCGGATCAGCGCACGGGCCTGTTCGCGGGAAGCTTCGTCAGCGAAGCCCAGCTGGATCGCACCGTTGAGCTGCGGCAGGCTGCGATAACGCAGTTTTTCTTTGCGCAGCAGGCTCTTCACATCGCCTTCATACACTTTCAGGCGTGCGTCGAGGGCTTTGTCCATGTCGACTTCCAGCAGGAAGTGCACACCACCGGACAAGTCCAGACCCAGCTTCATCGGGTGCGCGCCAATGCTGCGCAGCCATTGTGGCGTGGTCTGTGCCAGGTTGAGCGCGACAACATAGTCGTCACCCATGACCTTGCGTACGACATCCTTGGCCGGCAATTGGTCTTCTTGCTTGGTCAGGCGCAACAAGCCGCCTTTGGAACCAGCTGCCAAGGTTGCCGCTTTAACCTGGATGCCCGCGTCAGTCAGCGCTTTGCTCGCGCGTTCCAGATCAGCCTGATTGACCTGCAGCGAAGTGCTGGCGCCAGAGATCTGGATCGCCGGGTCATCAGGATAGAGATTGGGAGCGGAATAAATAAAACCGATCGCCAGCACCGCCAGGATCAGTACGTATTTCCACAGAGGGTATTTGTTCAGCATCACGCCGCCCGCTTATAACGCGGGGCGCCTTGCGCGCCCCGTCGATTGGTAAAGGTTGTTACTCAGATCGCTTTGAGCGTGCCTTTTGGCAGCGTGGCGGCGATGGCGCCCTTCTGGAACTTCATTTCTACGGTGTCGGAGACTTCCAGTACCACGAAAGCATCGGAAACCTTGGTGATCTTGCCGGCGATACCGCCAGTGGTCACGACTTCGTCGCCTTTCTGCAGGCTGCCGAGCAGGTTTTTCTGCTCTTTGGCGCGCTTGGCCTGTGGACGCCAGATCATCAGGTAGAAGATGACCAGGAAGCCGACCAGGAAAATCCACTCGAAACCACCGCCCATCGGGCCGGCAGCAGCAGGCGCGGCGGCGTCAGCCATGGCGTTAGAGATAAAAAAGCTCATTTAGCACTCCAGTTGCAAATAGTGAATCTTAGGGTCGGGAAACTCAGTCCAAGGGCGGCACAGGGAGCCCGCGCTTGGCATAGAAGGCATCGACGAAGGCGGCCAATGTACCCTGTTGAATAGCCTCGCGCAAACCAGCCATCAGGACTTGGTAGTGACGCAAATTGTGGATGGTATTCAACATGCTACCCAGCATTTCCCCGCACTTGTCCAGATGGTGCAGATAAGCACGGGAGAAGTTCTGGCAGGTGTAGCAATCGCAGGTCGGATCGAGCGGCGAATCATCATGGCGATGGAACGCGTTACGGATCTTCAGCACGCCTGTATCAATGAACAGATGCCCATTGCGGGCATTACGGGTTGGCATCACGCAATCGAACATGTCCACACCGCGGCGCACACCCTCTACGAGATCTTCCGGTTTGCCAACGCCCATAAGGTAACGAGGTTTTTCTGCGGGCATCAGGCCCGGCAGGTAATCGAGCACCTTGATCATCTCGTGCTTGGGCTCGCCCACCGAAAGACCGCCGATAGCCAGGCCGTCGAAGCCGATCTTGTCGAGGCCTTCCAGCGAGCGCTTGCGCAGGCTTTCATGCATGCCGCCCTGCACAATGCCGAACAGCGCCGCGGTGTTGTCACCGTGGGCATTCTTCGAGCGCTGGGCCCAACGCAGGGACAGCTCCATGGAGATGCGCGCCACGTCTTCGTCAGCCGGGTACGGCGTGCACTCGTCAAAAATCATCACGATGTCCGAGCCCAGGTCGCGCTGCACCTGCATCGACTCTTCCGGGCCCATGAACACCTTGGAACCGTCCACCGGAGAGGCGAAGGTCACGCCCTCCTCCTTGATCTTGCGCATGGCGCCCAGGCTGAACACTTGGAAACCACCGGAGTCGGTAAGGATCGGGCCTTGCCACTTCATGAAGTCATGCAGGTCGCCGTGCTTCTTGATCACTTCCGTACCCGGGCGCAGCCACAGGTGGAAAGTGTTGCCGAGGATGATCTCGGCGCCGGTGGCGACGATGTCACGGGGCAGCATGCCCTTGACGGTGCCGTAGGTGCCGACCGGCATGAACGCCGGGGTCTCCACGGTGCCGCGCGGGAAAGTCAGGCGACCACGACGGGCTTTGCCGTCGGTGGCCAGCAGTTCAAACGACATACGACTCATAAGTTGTCCTCAGGGCCGCGCGGCGCCGGGTTACGGGTGATGAACATCGCATCACCGTAGCTGAAAAAACGGTACTCGTTGGCGATGGCGGCGTGATAAGCGGCCATGGTTTCCCGGTAACCGGCAAAGGCCGACACCAGCATCAACAGCGTGGATTCCGGCAAATGAAAGTTGGTGACCAGGCAATCGACCACATGGAACGGCCGGCCCGGGAAAATAAAGATATCGGTGTCACCACTGAACGGCTTGAGCACACCATCGCGCGCCGCGCTCTCCAGCGAGCGCACGCTGGTGGTGCCCACCGCCACCACCCGCCCGCCGCGCGCCTTGCACGCGTTAACCGCGTCCACCACGTCCTGGCCGACTTCCAGCCATTCGCTGTGCATATGATGGTCTTCGATGTTCTCCACACGCACCGGCTGAAACGTCCCGGCCCCCACGTGCAGGGTCACATAGGCGCTTTCGACGCCCTTGGCGGCAATCGCATCCAGCAGCGGCTGGTCGAAATGCAGCCCGGCCGTCGGCGCCGCCACCGCACCGAGGCGCTGCGAGTACACCGTCTGATAGCGCTCGCGGTCCGCGTCTTCGTCGGGGCGGTCTATATAAGGAGGCAATGGCATATGGCCGACACGCTCCAGCAGCGGCAACACTTCCTCGGCGAACTTAAGCTCAAACAACGCATCATGCCGCGCCACCATCTCGGCCTCGCCGCCGCCATCAATCAAGATGCTCGACCCCGGTTTCGGCGACTTGCTGGAGCGCACATGGGCCAGCACGCGATGGCTGTCCAGCACCCTTTCCACCAGAATTTCCAGCTTGCCGCCGGACGCTTTCTGGCCAAACAGCCGCGCCGGAATCACCCGGGTATTGTTGAACACCATCAAATCGCCTGGGCGCAAATGCTCAAGCAAATCAGTGAATTGACGGTGTGCGAGGGCACCGCTCGGCCCGTCCAGGGTCAGCAGTCGACTGGCGCGACGCTCGGCCAAAGGGTGGCGAGCGATCAGCGAATCAGGGAGCTCAAAAGTAAAGTCAGCAACGCGCATGATGGGGTTCGTCTAGCAGGGCCGGGAAGTCTAGCGGAAATAGTCAAAATTGACCATGAAACGTGATTGACCAACGGTAATCACCTCTCTATACTTCGCCGCCATTGAGCCCTGATGGCGGAATTGGTAGACGCGGCGGATTCAAAATCCGTTTTCGAAAGGAGTGGGAGTTCGAGTCTCCCTCGGGGCACCATCTTAAAAAAAGACCTTGAAATTCAAGGTCTTTTTTTTCGTCTGTAGAAAAGTGGGCGACAGCTGATTCATTGCTTGCCGCCCATTACCAACCTGAAACACGATCCAAATGTGGGAGCTGGCTTGCCTGCGACTGCGTCAGCCCCAACACCCTCAAACCACCTGCCTACACACCAACCGAATCCCCCTCCTCCGTCACCCCATTCGGCAACATCCCATTCGCCAAATCATCCACCACCGCCTTCGCCATCTCGCCCAAATAATGTGCTGCCCAGGCGTAGCGATCCGCGCTTTTGTCCATCGCTGCATCCAATGCCAGCATTTTGGAACAGTGCAGAAGCTCGGAGGCGTGTTCCAGGGCATCGCGGATGGGGACGCCGGAATTGACGCGGAATAGACGGTGGAGGTTGGGCTGTTTGCCGCAGGTGGAGAAGGTGATGACGCCGAGGGTTTTGTTGAGGGGTGGGTTGATCATTGGGCACCTCCCAGGTGGGTGGAGGTGTGGACCATCGAATTGCAAAGGCACGATTGATCAGAAACGCTCATTGATAAGCTCCTAAGTAAGTGAGCCTATTTTTTTCGGATTATCAGGTCCGGTCGCTGGATTGGAAGCGACGGTGGAAGGTAGCGCAGGAAGGGTTGGGGTTGGAAGGCCGGATCTGTGGCGAAAGGTTTCCGGCAGGCAGACCGAAATAAGGTTATGGGACCGCGGAACCAAATAATGGGCATCCCTGCCATGCCTCAACGGGTAAGGGGAACTCCGAAAGACCCCAATCGGCTAGAAGCGGCCCCTAACAAAAATTAATATCGTGATCAGTGTTCGGTTATTCTCAATTCCGATAAGCAAGGGTGCATCTTCATAGAAATCAAATACGATGTACATTAGCTTTCTACTCAAGGAGAACACTTAAATGAAGCCATTAGTCGAATACTGCTCTGGAGCAGTCAGATCGTTGAGTGCTCAGTATGAGATGACTAATGTATTGGGGCACTCAGCGACTGCAGGCTCAGCCCGAGAACGATTGATTCAAGACTTTCTCGTTGCCCACCTCCCCGAAATGACTAGCGTCGTGAGTGGCATGATCATCGATTCATATGGTCAACGTTCAAAACAGCAAGATATTGTCCTTATGTTGAAATCAATGCCTCGACTACCATTTGCTAGCGGGCATGATTTGATTTTTCAGGAGGCCACGATAGCAACATTCGAAATAAAGACTGAAATCACACCAGGCACACTTGAACATATCGCGTCAAACATCCAAAGCGTTAAGGCATTGAAATCAAGCACAGGAGAAGGAGTCCAACTTGGAAACCTTTCTTGGCCATACAGAAAAATACTTAGCGTCATTATAACTTACAAAGGCTCTCCGCTAATAAATATAGAAGAAAAATTAAGCACCCTTCCAGAAAGTTCCCAACCTGATGTTTACTTAGATCTAACCAGAGGAATTTTGATCAAGAACGAGGGGACTTTATTCGAACAAGAGGGAGAGAATGATTATCTTAAATTTGACGACCCTGCGATAGGACTCGCTCGATTGCTCGCGTTACTATCCAAGGTTACGGGTCGCCTAGTAATGCACGGAGTAAAATGGGAACAGTACATACTATAAAGCCGGGGTCAAACCACGATTATTTCAAATGTAATCTGCCCCTGATCTCACTAGACCTTTTGCCACTGTGGTAGGTACTAGTTCCCCACCCCAGCGGCAGCTTTTTTGGCGTCGATGATCGCCTTAGTCTGCCCCACGATTTTAGTGAATACCTCGGAAGCCGACGTAACCGAGGACGGGGCGCTCAATGAATCAAAGCGGCAGCCAGAATGGACCGTCATCTTAACTTTCTCGGGGAGTTTCAGTGCCTGCACATAATTCGGGTCCGCAACAACTGAGAGTTGCCGGTCGCGCACGTCAGCAACCGGCCAGAAACGCTCACTCGGCGACCTCATGAATCCTGGGACGATTCACTTCACGCATTACATTGAACACAGCATCAGAGCCTGACTCCAAACCCGACCGAAGGCACCTCCAGGTTTTTTTATAGATGGCTGTGCTGCGGGCATAAATGACATCATGCCCGCTCTATTCTCGCAGCGTATTGGCCACCTTTTGGCCGAGGGAGCTTTCAAGTACATGGTTTCGTTTGACCTCCCTGCCGGCGGCGGAGATATGGGGCGCCTCATACGCGAAACGGATTGGTCTGCAACCCCTCTGGGGGCCAGAGAATCTTGGCCTATGGCGCTCAAAAGCTCACTCAGTCTGATGCTGAACTCACCCGAGAGCATGTACCTCGTGTGGGGAGACGCGTTACAACTGTTCTTCAATGACGCTTACCTCATCAATCTCCCATGCGCGCCAGAAGTTGCCTTGGGCGCGCCGATTCATTTGATTTGGGGCCAAGCATGGGAGCAAGTACGCACCATTGCGCAAAGCGCGCTTCAGGGGCAGGCAAGCCGCTTTGAAAACCATCCGATTACACTTGTTCGAGAGGGGGTGACCGAGTTGACTTTCTGGTCATTCTCGTTTTCGCCACTGCATGGGGATACTGGAAAGCCTGAGGGAATGTTCTGCCGTGTCCACGAAACCACGACGCAGGTGCACGGAGCGCTGAAACTGGAGGAGAACGAGGCATTCACCGACCGTGTTCTCGCGAGCATAAACGACTGCATCAAGGTACTGGATCTGGACGCCCGCCTGACGTTCATGAGCGAGTTGGGTAAAGAGATCATGGAGGTCAGCGATTTCAACGAAATACGCGGCTGTCCATGGCCTGACTTCTGGCAGGATCAGGGAAACGTGGATGCCAAGGCTGCCGTGCAATCTGCTCGCGAAGGTAAGAGTGCGAGCTTTATGGGATCTGCTTTCACCATGGGTGGGACGCTGAAATGGTGGCACGTTCAAGTCAGTCCTATTTTTGGCTCGGATGGGAAACCTGAAAAAATCCTTAGTGTCTCTCGCGACATGACAGCCCTGCGTGATGCCCAAAATGCATTGGCCAAACTCAACGAGTCGTTGGAGCAGCAAGTTGTCGAGAAAACCCAGGACCGAGATCGCATTTGGCGGCTTTCCGCAGACCTCATGCTGGTCGCTCATTTCGATGGGAAAATCTCGGCGGTCAACCCTGCGTGGAGTAAAACGTTGGGATGGCCTGAAGAACATCTCATAAATAGCCAGTTTCTTGACTTCGTTCACCCTGATGACTTGGAGCGGACGATTGATGCGATGACCGATCTGAAGCGAGGGGAGCATTTCCCTACTTTCAAGAATCGCTACCGGCATTCGAATAACTCATATCGCACCATCTCTTGGACGGCGGTGCCGGATAAAGACTTTATCCACGCTGTTGGCCGGGATACTCAAGCGGAGGAAGATGCCAACGAGGCATTGAAGCTTTCAGAGGAGGCGCTGCGGCAATCGCAAAAGCTGGAAGCTATTGGGCAACTCACGGGTGGTGTCGCCCACGATTTCAATAATCTACTGACGGTTATCAAGTCCTGTACAGATCTTCTCAGCAGCCCAGTCCTATCAGAGGATCGCCGCGATAAATACATCAAAGCGATTTCAAGTACGGTAGAGCGCGCGGCGCGGTTGACGAGCCAGTTGTTGGCATTTGCACGACGACAAAAGCTGCAACCGGAAATCTTTAACGCTGGCGAGAGTGTTGTGCGAATAGGCGAAATGATGGACACGCTCACTGGGTCACGGATCAGTGTGACCATCGATATTTGTGATGAGCCGTGTTTTATCAATGCCGATGTAAGCCAGTTCGAGACTGCGCTGGTAAACATGATCGTTAACGCTCGGGACGCAATGGGCGGTGTGGGGGAGCTTTCGATCAACGTTAATACGAATAAATCGCTCCCCGCAGTGCGCTCACACCCCGAGCGTCCTGGAAATTTCGTAACTGTTTCTATATCTGATACCGGCACAGGAATTTCTGCGGACAAATTAGAGCGCATCTTTGAGCCGTTCTATACAACCAAAGGTGTGGGGCAAGGCACCGGGCTCGGTCTGTCTCAAGTCTTCGGGTTTGCAAAGCAATCAGGCGGAGAGGTCCTGGTCAGTAGCTGTGAGGGTGTTGGCAGCACGTTTACTCTGTATCTGCCACGGGTCGAGGCATTCGTGCAAAAGACCATTGATGCCGCACCTGCAGTTACGGAGTGCGGCGAGGGATATGCAGTGCTGGTTGTAGAGGATAATGAAGATATCGGGACTTTCACTTCTGACACCCTGCAGCAGCTGGGTTATACCGTCCACTGGGTATCTGGCGGGCAGGAAGCGCTTATCGCGCTCTCACCTAATCCGGAAAATTTTCATGTCGTCTTCTCAGATATCACGATGCCCGGCATGAGCGGGATCGAGTTGTTCGAACGTATCGAAGTACTTTATCCATGGTTGCCCGTGGTCCTCACAACAGGCTATAGCTCCGAGTTCGCCAAAATTGAAGCGGGTGGTCAGCGGTTCGAGCTATTGCAGAAACCTTACTCAATCGAATCGCTTTCCAGTTTGCTTGCCAACGTGGTGAAGCGCAGAGCTTCACTGCGATCATAATAAATTTCGATTGCGTCCAACGGTCTTTGGACAAAGTGAAACAGGAAAATCATGGCATTCACCGCTACCTGTATTGTTTCCCTATTTTTTTGGGCTGTTGTTTCAGCAGTTACGGGGACTAAAGAGCCATGGGACCTGGCTAATTATTGGACCTTCATCTATCCCGCCGCGCTTGCTCTGTCGGTGATTCTTGGAGTCCTGCTGAAAAACGCCCAGTGGTCCGCAGGCGCCGTCGTAATGCTTGCTCAGATCCCGGTGATGTTGGTTACCTCTGGTGTTTCCCCGTTGCTGGGCGTCGGCATTCTGTATGCGGCTTTTCTTGCGATTCCGGCGATAGCGCTATCGTGGCTCGCCGGCAGGGTGCGGCAGGCTTACACGCCATAAAGCCCTGATCGTTCCCACGCTCTGCGTGGGAACGATCACAAATCGCCCAGCGTAGTGCTGCAAGATCGTACAAGCTCTCCCACCCTCCCCCTCGCTAACCTGACGACTCTCCACCACCACGAGTACCCGTCATGGTCCAGACACGTCCTATAAACCTAGCCCAAAAAGCCTCACTGATCGAGCAACAATGGAGCCCACGGGTCGTCGCCGAAATGAACGACTACCAGTTCAAGGTAGTGCGCATCGAAGGCGAATTCATCTGGCACGCCCATCCCGAAACCGACGAGGCATTCCTGGTACTGGAAGGCACGCTGCGTATCGACCTTGCCGACGGCCCGGTCTATGTGGCGCCAGGCGAACTGTATGTGGTCCCTCGCGGCGTAGAGCACCGCACGGCCGCCGAAGGCGAAGCCAAGCTGATGATGATCGAGCCACGTGGCATCTTGAACACCGGTCATGAAGGTGGGGACCGGACCGCCTTGAATGATCAGTGGATCTAGGGCTGCCTTTGGATCATACGAATCAATAAAGCTGACGGGCGCGTTATCGTTGAGGTTTTTCGCGAGCACGCTCGCTCCTACAGTGGGGCAAGTTCCGTCAAGCAAATTAGCGACATCAACAAAGGCGCGAACTCGGTGACTGGCTTATCGATTTCAGCGCCCTCTCCAACCAACCAAACCCCACATGTTCCTGTTCCAACCTGACCCCACTCCCCAGCCTGTTGTCGCGCAACTCATCGAACAACCCACGCTCTTCTGGCGTAAGAAAGGGCAAATCGTGAGCCACCTGCCGGCTCTCCTGCCCCCACAACTCCTTGTGGGCCTCCAGGGTTTGGCGGTCCATCAATAACGATTCGACATGCCCAAACTTGCGCCGCAGTTGATCAAGAATGGCAAAGCCGTGGGTATCAATATCACCCCAGTAATACATCGTGCAGCGCGACAACCACTCGGCACGTCCCAGGGTTTCCCAGCCATAGCCTTTACCAAAGATCACGATGGCCTCTGGCACAGGCGGAAAGGCGAGGAAATTGGTTTCGTTTTCGGTCACGAATACTCGCGTTACGGCGATGTGCAGCCGGGAAAAGCTCGCGGCGTCGAGGGTGATGTCCGGCAAGTCAGCCCCGGGCAGCAGGGCCAAGCCAGAGTCGAGCACACGAAAGCGAAGTACGGCGGTTTTTTCAAGGAAGCCGTAGCGAGCGCAAAACTGCGAGGCGCCTTTGTACTGTGTCGCGATAGCTTGCTCCGGCAGCACTCGATCAAACAATTCGCTCAAGACGGCTCGGTGGCCTTCGATGAATTTGGTATGGATGTCCGGAATGTCGACCTGTCGCAGGTAGATTCCGGGATATGGGTGTTGCTTCATCCACGCCACGACCTCCAAAAGCGCCGGCCAATGCGGCGCGAGTTCTACGGCCTGCAAAGGCCGAACGCCCAGCCAGCCGACAAGCGAGGGTTGCCGCTGAAGGGTCAGCTCAAGCATGCCGCGCAAGGCTTGCAGCTCAATCTGTTTGCCGATCAGCTTAATGGCATCTTCGGCCGAGTCCAGCCACACCGCCGCCGGTAACCGCTGCAAACCGATAACCCGATGGTTGATGTCCCGCCATTGAATGCGAATACCGTCGACAGCACTGAGCTGTGCGACCCACTTGCGGACATCTTCGAAGTGTTCACTTAACTGAGTCGTATCCGGCGTTTTCAGCGCAAGTCGGCGTGGCTCCCAGGGCGGCCCTGCAACCAGCGCGCGCAGTAAGTCCCCGCGCAACCAAAGACGCAGCATCTGTTGCTTGAGGTCCTGCACCGTAGTCCAGTTCATCATGACAAATCGCCTCGGTGCTCCCGGTACTCCTCAATCGACAAATTACGCAACCGGGAGGCCTTGCCGCCCTCGTTTTGCACAAAGCCCACGCTGGAAACAAAAGGCTCGATGATGTGGATTTTCTGCAAGGGGGTGACGATCAGCAATTGCAGGTTGAGCTGTTCAAATAACCTCAGGCCGTACTCGGCCGATTCGTCGGAGCCGCGGCCGAAGGCTTCATCGATCACCACAAAACGGAACGAGCGCGAACGCACGGCGCCCCATTCCAGACCGAACTGATAAGCCAGGCTGGCCGCCAGAATGGTGTAGGCCAGTTTTTCTTTCTGCCCACCCGACTTGCCGCCCGAGTCGGAATAATGCTCGTGCTCGCGATCATCCTCGCGCCAGCGCTCGCTGGCGGCGAACAGAAACCAATTACGCACGTCGGTCACTTTGGCGGTCCAGCGTCGATCCTGTTCAGTCAGCCCTTCGCGCCCGCGAAAGCGATCAATGATAGTTTTGACTTGCAGGAACTTGCTCTCCGAATACTGGCCGTCTTCGGAGCCGGTCAAGGCGCCTTCGGTGCAGGCGCGCAATTGCATCTGGAAGTCGCGAATGTCGGCATCCGGGCTCAGTTGCGACTCCAGCACGATATAGCGGCCGGGGTTGTAGTCGATCTGCCCCAGGGATTGATTGATCAGGTCAATACGCTCCTTGATGGTCTCCCGCTCCCGCGCCAGTTGCCCGTTGAAGTTGGCGATCTCATTGATGGTGTTGACGTTGAGCAGTTCCTTGAAGCGTTGCTCAAAACGCGGCAGATCGTCACGGATGAGCTGATCCAACAGGTTGCTGTACTCGTCGACGGCGTTAAGGTCGGCATCGAACTCGTTGGTTTCCAGCTTGTAGGCTTCCTTGAACGCCGCCATCGCACGGATGATTTTGTCGCGCAGACGCTCCAGTGCTTTGGCTTCGGCGTCCATTTTGCCTTGCAGGGCTTCACGCACTTCGCGTTCGGCGTTATCGCAGGATTCAACGGTCAACAGCCGCTCGCCCAGCACCTGGGCACGCAGGGCCTCCAGATGGAGCCGCGTGGCGTCTGCGATCGTGATGATCAAGTTGAAGGTTTCGACGCGAAGCGCGGTGGCGACTTCGTGCTTGGCCTGCACGCTCCCCAATTCCTTGTCGAGCCTGGAGATTTCTTCTTCCGTCAGCCCCAGCGTGTCTTGCATGGTTTTCAGTTGGGCGGTCAGTTGCAGCAAGGTGTCACTGGCCGCTTCCAGCGTGGCCTTTTCATCCTGCAAGCGCGCCACGAGGGTTGCACACTCCGCCCAGTCAATGTCCCGATAGTCAGTGAATTCATTGAGCGCCGCCAACGATTCAAGCTGCTGACGCAACTGGCTGCGCCGTTTTTCGGCATTGGCGATCTGTGCGCCGATATCGGCCAATTGCCCTTGCAGCCGTTCTTTTATCGCCTCAAGCGCAACGATTTTTTCCGCGTTGCTCCAGCCCAGCACATACCGACTGCGGTCATCCAGCCGATGTCGATCATCCTTTTCATGCCGCTCACCAGCGCCCTTGATCTGCCCCGACAACGACAGGGCACGCACCTCTCGACGAAATTGTTCCGGTGTGTCGCAGCAGGCGTAATTGAAACGATGGCTCAGTTCGCGCAGCAGCCAGGCGTAAAACGCCGAGTCGGGTTTAACACTGAGTTTTGTCACCAGCGACTGTGGATGCAGATCCGGCGCATCGGACTGCCGACCGGACCGTACGCGGAAATACACCAGGCGACCCGCCAAGTGGGTTTTATCCACCCAGGCGGCGACCTGGTTGTACTGTTCATCCGGCACCAACAGCGCCAGGCCGAAATTGTGCAGCACGCGCTCAATGGCGCCCTCCCACGGGCGATGGTCTTCGCGCACCTGCAACAGTTCGCCGACGAAGGGCATGACGTCTTCCGCCAACCCCAACGCCAGGCACATGGCCGTGCGCAACTTGATCTGCGCATCGGGGATATTGCTGCGCCGCGCCTTGAGACTGGTGATTTCACTCTCCAGTGCCGCGTGCTCAAGCCGGCCCTGGCGCAACGAGACGCCCCATTCGGTGATCTGGTTTTGCAGGTCGGCTTCCTGGGTGCCCGACTGTTCTCGACGGGTTTGCAACTGTTGTCCAAGACGGGTGAACGCCGCTTCATCGTCAATCGGTGACTCGCCCACAGCGGCAAGTAATTGCCCGTGGCGCTGCGCTCGCTGTTGGCGGCGTTCGCGCTCGGTATCGTACTTGCGTATGTCTATCGCCAACTGCTCGAGACGATCACCGCCCTGCTCGGCCACCGCCCGCTTGATGGATTCCACGTCCTGGCGCTGACGATCACGCTGCTCGATCTGACGCTCCTTTTGCGCGCCGAGCCGCTGTTGATCCTGAGCCAGCAGTTGCAGGCGTCGATCCAACAGCGTCAGCTTGAGTTCGGAAAACCAGGGCTTGAGCGCCTCCCGACAATCACGCAAGCCGTCCTGCTCTGCGCACAGGCCCTGGTACTTGTCGCAATCGGCCACCAGCGGCTCCAGCAACACGCGCTGCTGCTTAGCCTTGAGCACGGCCTCATGGGCACGGCTCAGATCATCGAAGTGGGCGATCAGCGCAGCGATGCGCGCGGCAACATCAAAGGGTTCAAGCATGTGGCTGCGCACAAAATCGGTGAGGTTACCCACCGACTTCATCGAGACGGTTTGATGAAAAAGCTCCAGGGCCTGCTCGTTATCAATGCCAAGGCGGCGCCGGAACCACGCACCGTATTTGGGGAAACTGTCCTGAATATCCGCCCCGCTGTTACGCAGGCGCTTGCGCAGTTGCGGGATGTCCGAGCCAAAGTCGGCAAAGTCCGCGGTGATGCACAGGTCGCGCTCAGCGCCGACGTAAAAGCGCTCGGGCTGGCTTTGCCCGTCTCTCATCCAGAACACCTGGGCCAGGGTGACCGTCTGATCGTAGCCGGCGTTATGAAACACCCCCAGAATCACCGAGTAGCTGTTGTGGTCACGCAGGGCGACGGGTTTGGCGGCACCGGTGACGTCACTGCGCTCGGATTTGTAATGACCCAGGACATAGGAGCGCAGGCTGCGCTCTTTGTTTTCTGCGCCGGCGGCCTTGTTATAGGCAATCCGTTGATTGGGTACCAGCAGGGTGGTCAACGCATCCACAAGCGTCGACTTGCCTGAGCCGATATCGCCTGTCAGCAGGCTGTTTCTGCCCTCGGGCAACAGCGTCCACACGCGTTGATCGAAGGTGCCCCAGTTGAAGACTTCCAGGCGTTTGAGGCGAAAGCCTGACAGGCTGTCATCGCCGATAAAGTCCAGCTCGGGTAGCAATAAGTCACTCATGGAACCACCTCCGGTTCGCTGTGTGGCGCGGCAGGGCTCTCGCCGCACAGATGGGCACGGTACTCACTCAGGCGGGTGTCGAATTCAGACAGCCACTGAGCATCCACGAACGCCTTCAGAATGCGCCGTACTTCATAACTGAGGGGGCCGCTGCTGCTCTTGAGACGCCGCAAAAAACCCAGGTCGACGACCTTGCCGATATGCGTGTCAATCTGATCGACCAGCCGCGCTTCGTTGCTGCTGTCGGGCAGAAACACGCGAATCAGTTCGACGATGTCATCGCGGGTCAGCACCAGCCGTGTTTCACCGCCACTGGCATCGAATTCCGCGAGTTTTTTACGCAGCAAGGCCAGCAGCAGGCTGACCGGAAATGACAACGGCCGGCGCGCAATCAGGCGCGGTACGCGAACCGTCGATTCATCGTCTGCAGGTTCGGTTCGGCTTCTCAAAAAGGCGTAGCCTTCGGCCTCATCCACCATCAGCTCCAAACCCAACACGGTCACGTAGTCGCGCACTCGCGTCTGCAAGTTGAGCAATACGCTCCACAAGCGCTCGTCGGCTTCGTGATACATCACCCCTTTAAGCAGCACAACCAGCAGCGTCGACAAATCCGCCGCGCCACTGTCCATGACCTCACCCGATGCGGGTTGCTCTTCGCTCATCCTTGCCTCACAAAAATAACGCGTGCCAACCGTGCGTGCTTCTGAACCGAATGGCCATCACGATCCGTCGCGACCCACGCAATCGGCTCGTCCTGAGTGTCGTCGACAACGGTGGTAAAGGTTTCACTGCCCAAATGAAGATACGCCACCAATTCGGCCAACCCCTGCTGCAAGGGCCGCAACCGAGTCAGCTCATGCAAGGTAACTTGCGAGCGTAGCTGCAAGGTTTGCTGAATATGAGCGGCCAACCGAACCAGATCGACCGTCTGGTCGTTATACAATGCGCTGATATCGATATGTTCGTCGCCGACTTGCACCGCGATACCGGCAAAGTCGGGCTTTACGCTCAAGGTGTGCAGCGGGCGCTCCATGGGCAATTCAATACTGGCGGCCACGTCGGCCATGTCCATGAACGCCCCTGCCGGCGCTTGCTCACGCAGGCCCAGCGCCTTGGCTTCAACCCCGTGCAAAATATCCATGATGCGGCGGTTTTCCAGCCAGACCTGATCGTCCAGAAAGCGCCGTAATTGCTGGGACAGTTGCGCGACCATGCGCTGAGTGTGCTCGCCGGCCTCAAGCCAGTCGTAATGCACCCGCCGGGTACGAATATCCGGCTTGAGTTCCATCACCGGTTCCAGGGCCAGCACACGGTCAAGCATCTGCGTCAATTCCTCTTGACGACTGCTCGACATCAAAAAGCCCCAAAACGCCCTGAAACTACGGCCCTGGTCCGAATCGGAAATAGCGTCGCGCTCGCCCATGATCTGTTCGAGCAACGCGCCTTTGGCACCTTCCCACAAGGCAATCCGCTCCCGCACACGGCGGTCGAGCAGACGAAAGTTATGCTCGACCTCGCGAAAGTCAGCCAGCAACTCCCGTGATAACTGCGTGAATTGCTGAAAGCGATCTTTGAGCGCCGTATCGTCAAGCAGCGGCACGTCACCGCGCAGAATTTGTGCGATTTCCGCATCCAGCTCATCACGGCGCTTACGTAAATCGGCAACGCGCTTGGCCGGGTCGGCTTCACTGCCTTCACTCATTTGCTTGAGCAGCTCGAACAGCGTCAGTAAGCGCGACTCGGTACCGACGAATCCTCGCTCGGCGAGGGTGGCCAACCAGGCGATGGCTTTCTCGGTGGACGGGGTCAGGTCGAATTGCGGTTCATCATCGTCTTGACGATAGAACTTGCGCAGCCAACCTTTTTCCGGACTGGCCCATTCATTGAGGTACTGCAAAGCAGACTTGGGGAAAACATCGTCATCCAGCTGCCGGCGCAAGACATAGAGCTCGTCTTCCAGCGACTCGGCCAGATCGGCAGCAGGAACAGTCCGAACGTTGGTCGCGACAAACGCACGATGTAAAAAACTCGCAACCAGCGGCCCATGGTCCGAACGCAAGAGGCGCCAGGCCGGATGGTGCGTGCGCAAGCTTTCAAGGGTGGCGTAATCCATCACTCACCAATTTGCAGGGTTGATCAGCGGGTAACAGTGGCGCGAATCATGGACTTTTTCCACCCTTTACTAGCGCAACTAGCCGAACGGATAGGTATCGCTAAGTGGTGCGAGGTTGAGGCCATAGAAGACATCGCGGTGACGGCAGAAGACAGTTCACTGCTGGCGGGAGAGTTGTGTACTGTGGTTTCGCGTTTAAAGTTGTAAGGCAAAGAGTACGCAAACCAAACGGTTCAAAACATCAGGGTCTTTTTTTTCCCGCGCAGAACAGTGATCATCGCCCCCCCAAAAAACCGCAGGAACCAAAACCATGGAATTGACGCTGGAAGCGGTTGCGCTTTATGCACTGAAGCTGGTGCACGAGACGGACGGCGGCAGCCCGGTTTTGCGCGATGATCCGGTGATGGAAGCGTACGACCGCGAGGTGTTTGGGTTGTTGGTGCGCCAGGGGGATTTGGCGGGGATTCAGGTGAAGCTTGATGAGTGCATTGCACAAGCATTGATTGCCTTAGGCGGTACCGACACGGTACTGGGGCGAGAACTGCAAAAACTATCCGCTGATGTTCAAGGCGTCTCTCACCTTGATGAACTGTCCTTGCCACTCAGCCTACTTAAGGACTACCTCAAAGACATCCAGTGAATCGGCGATCAGCATACTGGCCAAATACACCATCAAGATCGCAACACCCGCGTCCAACCAACGCCAGACTGCCGGCGTTCGAAACAACCCCGTCAACCGCTGACAGCCCAGCGCCAGCACCACGAACCATATAAGCGATGCCGTCATGGCGCCCGCGGCAAACAGTGCTTGCTGGCTTGCCGGTTTCGCAGCACCAATGGAACCGATCAGCACCACCGTATCAAGCCATGCGTAGGGGTTGGCGAACCCCAGCACTACCGCCGTGCGCAACAACCCCCGTTGCGAGTTCCCGCCGTGGGTGTCCGGCATCGATTGATCACGCAGGCAAGCCAATAGGCGCTGAGCACCGAACCAGAGCAAGTACGCCGCGCCGGAGAGTAGCAACAGCGCTACCAATGTTGGACGACGCTCTAAAATCGAACCTAACCCAGTGATGCCGAGAGCGATCAGCAGGACGTCGGCCACTATGCAAATTGCGACCACGCCCCAGACGGGACCACGGCTGACACCTTGGCGGATTACCAAGGTGTCTTTGGGGCCGGGGGCGGCGAACAAACCCATACCTAAAAGCAAGCCTTCGAGGTAGAGCGCACTGAAGTAGGGAGCCATGGAGTGTCCGTGCCCGAGGAGATAGTTACAGGAGTTGAATAGGTTGATTACCGAAGCCGATGTGACGGGCGTTTACGGAACGACTCAAATCGATTCTCTGCCTGCGGAAAAAGCTGGTCAGCACTTGCTCAGGATTCGGGTTAACAAAATAAATCAACGAGCTTCTGTCCACCGGCTTCTGAGGTGCGAGGACCGCGTGATAAGCCGCAGGAATTGCGTGATCGGACAGCTCAGTGAGTAAAGACCCTGCTAGCACCGCAATCTCATTCTCCAAAAGACGCACCGGCTCAAGCGAGAGCCCCTTCACCAACACCAGCCCTTCGCGGCTAGGCTTGATAAGCGACAGCATGTGACCATCTTCATGGGGGTCCTGGACGAACCGCCGCTCAATGCTTGCAGCCTGAGCACGATAAACACACAACTGCACGTAGGACGCCGAGCGAAAAGGGGCAAGTGGAGATACTCCAAACTCGCTGCATATACCGTCCATCAACTCTTGAGCCAACTCGCTGACCTGGCGCTCAAAAATTTCTACAGCCGCAAAAAAATCGCTCCGAGTAAATTCAAAACCATTTCTTTTCGACGCATGCGCCTGCCAATAACAGAATCGCTCACAGAGGTCAGGATGTTCCTCAACACTTGAGTATTCGGCACCGAAAGGGAAAAAACCGTCAGTGTCCTGGCTGAAAGAAAATGACGCTTTGGTGGCATGGGATATTGCTGAGTATCCATCAACAATTTGTTTGTAGTCCTGCAGCATGGCTTCCGGTAATTGCAAAGTGCCGAAACCTGATCGAGCAATGGAAGCGCAGCACGTCTTTAATTGAGTCATCGCTATATCCAAAGGTAGACGTAAAGGAATACAACAAACACTAGGTTCGCAAGCATGCGAGAAACTACGACACTGGATATAGCCAACCAGAAAGCGACCAATCCATGTCCTTCACAACATCACCAGCAGGTCGCAAGTGTGCATTGCGTATTACCCGCAACGGTGGTCAGGTTGTCTTTTTTGGCGAACAACGTGTGGGCCTCTCCAAGCACTAGGGATAGCAATCGAATATGAGCATACGAACTCGCGACACCCTCCGCTCCCTCGTTGTACGACGCAGTCGAGAGTTGGGTAAATCCATGACCACCCTGGCCAGGGAAGCCGCAATTTCCAGAACCTATCTGTACGGCTTGGCCAGCGGCGTATCTCAAGATCCCTCGGTTCGCACCCTGATCAAACTCGCCAAGGCGCTTCAGGTTTCACCGCTGCTACTGTTTCGCTATTTTGCCGACCTGACTGGCGCACCCGTCGATGCTTATTCAACTGCAGCCACGAACCGCGCCATCGGCCTACGCGACCCCAGTGACATCGCCGTATTCAATGCAGACGTCACCACCCCCGATCAAACCGTGGTAATGCCCAGTGAGACTTTTCATAAGACCTGGGAAATCCAGAACCTCGGCACACGTCCATGGCGTGGACGAAGATTGGTGCGCGTTGACGGTGAGTACGTCATCGCACGGCGCACCGCCATGGGCGCGCCATTGGAAGTCGTCATGGACACGCATCTGCGCAGCCTTAACAACGAAATCCTCATCGCAGAAACACTGCCTGGCCAACCCGTGCATATCACGATGGAATTCGCCGCGCCCAAGGAAACCTGCGCAGTCACTTCCATCTGGCGGATCGAGGATGAACATGGGCAACCGTGCTACGGCCCTGAGTTCATTTTGCATGTGATCGTAAACGTGATGGCGCGCTGAGCTACTTGCGCCCTTCCACCACCATCCGCACCGCCAACCCCGTCAACACCGACCCCATCAGCCAACGCTGTACCACCTGCCAGCCCGGCCGGGTGACGAAAAATACGGCGATGGAGCCCGCCAGCGTGGCAATCACCGCATTCATGCTCACGCTGATAAGAATCTGCGTGAAGCCCAGCACCAGAGATTGCATCAGCACACTGCCATGGCCGTTCGGGTCGATGAACTGGGGCAACAGCGATAGATACATCACCGCAACCTTGGGGTTCAGCAGGTTGGTCACCAGGCCCATGGTGAACAGTTTGCGCGGGCTGTCCTGGGGCAGGCTGTGCACCTGGAACGGCGAACGGCCACCCGGCTTGAGCGCCTGCCAGGCCAGATAGGCCAGGTACAGCGCCCCGCCAAACCGCAGCGCGTCGTAGGCAAAGGGCACCGCCATCACCAACGCGGTAATCCCCAAGGCCGCGCACAACATATAAACCAGAAACCCCAACGCCACGCCGCCCAGGGAAATAAACCCGGCGACGCGCCCCTGGCAGATCGACCGTGAGATGAGGTAAATCATGTTCGGGCCGGGCGTCAGCACCATGCCCAGGGATATCAGCGCATAGGCAAGCCAGCTGGACAGTTCGGGCATGATTTGGCTCCTGCAACGCTGTAGGGTTGGACGCCATGGTAGGGCGTTCAAACCGCGCGCGTCAGATACAGATCCGCGCGCAAAACGTCATACACCGAGCGCACCATTCACCCGAGGGCAGGCACATGATTGATTTCAACAACAAAGGCTTCTTCAAGCTCAAACAGAACAACGAATACGCCGAACGCGTGGCGGCATTGCTGCTCGATGGCGAGGAAGTGGTGGATGCGTACAAGGCCATGCGCGACGGCGTGGTGTTCACCACCCAGCGCATTATCGCGGTGAATGTGCAGGGAATTACCGGCAGCAAGAAGGACTTCACGTCGCTGCCGTACAAGAACATCGTGGCGTATTCGGTGGAGACGTCGGGTACGTTTGATCTGGATTCGGAGCTGGAGATTTACTTTTCGTCGTTGGGCAAGGTGAAGTTTGAATTTACCGGGAAGACGTCGATTGTCGAGATTTCACGGTTGATTTCAAAGCATCTGCTGACTTGATCAGCGGACAAAAGAGACCTCGGTGTGCCAAGGTCTTTTTTACTACCAATACGGTTCGGCTACTGCATCCCGATCAAAAAAATGTGGGTGCATTGGCTCAATGTCATAAGCAGCCAAGATATGCGATGGGAAGTCTTTCAAGTTGAACGTAACGATGACCTCCGCCTTACTACGAATCGCCGCCGCCAGTACGTGACGATCATCAGGATCGGGCAAATCCAGGCTCGAACATAACTCCTCATACCCTGTCACCAGCCCGTCGGGTATAGCCTTGTCCATCATCGTTGAAGTGTTATCCACTTGCTCCGAAGTAAGGTCGGGGCGATTTTTTAGCACATTGCGCTTCCACTCTTCATGGATCTGGCTGGTCCATCGCGCTCGATACAGACCAGACAATCCCAGCCACATCAACAGATCCCGGAGTGCTGCCGGGTAAAGAACACAAGCATCGTATACCGCAGTGAACGGCGAACACCTCATAGGTCATACCCCATGCCTAACTCCTGAGCCTGCCGTACCAACGCCTCCATCGCCTCTTGGCTTTCTGCATCGCGCTGCTGTTTAAACGCCATCAAATCTGAAAACCGGATACGCCGATGGCGACCCGTCTTCGTAAAAGGAATGGCGCCTTCTTCCAGCATCTTCACCAGGTGCGGGCGTGAAACGTTAAGCAGGTCGGCAGCTTCCTGGGAGGTCAACTCAGCATGGACGGGTACAACCTTGACGGCATTGCCCAGCGCCAGCTCACCCAAAATATCAACCAGCAGACGTAGCGCGGATGTGGGGAGTACAAGGGAGTGGGGTTTGTCTTCTTTGTCGAAGATATCGATGCGTTGAGTGTCGAATTTGGTCGACAGCAATGAGGCCAATTCGCGCTGGCCCTGAACGGCGGCTTCAACTTCCTTTTCCAGCGGAGGAATTGTTTTAGGGAGGTGCGGGGTGATCATGATGCTACTCCGTCGTCACATAGTTCAATTGAGCTCAAGCTAAACGAAACAAACGAAAAACGCAATATTCGAAACCCGCTGAAGTTACTGTCTACTTTTCCCACACTCCCCATCGAACACTGCCAATTCCAGCCCCGTGATATCCCCCCGTAGGCTCACTCCCTCGCACAAGGAAGTGAGCCGGTCATGTCAGAACGTTCTTATCCACCTACTGAAGAAGCGCTACGCAGACAGCGAATCCTGACACCGCAACCGTCGCGGGCACCCTATTCGCCGGCGATTGATCTATACGAACCCTCCCCTGCCCCAGCCCCCACGCCGGCCAAACCTGTCGGCTGCGTCTTTATCAAGCCTTGCCAATTGCCGGACGGCTTCACCCGCTACGCAGACCCCACCGGTTATGTCCCGCTGGAGTTGGTCAAGGAGTACGCCCATTTCAGCCTGCTGGGTGGGCGCGAACTGGACGGCCGAGGCGCGGTGGCCTTGCGCAGGATCGGCGGCAGCGCGTTGCCCGCCGGCTTGGGGCAGTTGGCGTTGCGCTCTGCAGTGTGGGAATCGGCGACGACTGCCGTCGGGTCTGTCGCCGGTGGCCTGTTGGCCGGTTTGGTGGCGCTGGCCTGGCCGTCTGAGATGGGTGATAGCGCGCTCTACAGTGAGGAGCAGTTGCGCTCGATGGCGCGGGCGCGGTCGCAGATGCGTTTGCATGTAGAACAACGCGAGGACGGTACGCTCAAGGGGTATGGCTTTTACACCGGCAACCATCCGAGCTGGCAGACGATCGATGTGGTGCAGTTCCAAACCCGCGGCCAGCAGTTTGTGGCGGATTTGGGTGAGGGAGTCGAGTTGATCTGGACGCCTGCGGTTGATCCCAGTGACACGCTGGGAATTCCAGCCTTGGAGGCTGCGCCGCAAGCGCCGGTGATCTGGATTTACCCGCCGACGGAGAAGGCCGCGCAGATTCTGGTGAATCCGGTTTATCCGCCGGAGTACCGGGATTTTATTCTGGTGTTCCCGGTGGGGTCGGGGGTTCGGCCGCTGTATGTGGTGGTGAGTCTTAAGGCGGGGGATCACAAGTACCACAAGGCTCCGAATACTGGACAAATTACTGGCTTTGAAAAACTGAAAAAAGCAAAACCCATGACTCCCAAGCAGGGAGGTGCCGGCCTGAGAGAGCGCTGGATAGATGAAAAAGGTCGAAAAATCTATGAATGGGATTCCCAACACGGCGAGCTGGAAATTTATCTAGCAAGTGATGGAAGCCATATGGGTGCGTTCAACCATCTAACCGGCGAGCAGCTAAAAGGGCCAAAAAAGAAACGAAACATCAGAAAGTATCTGTGAGGGTTACATGGGACTCAAAGTGAGATTGGAATGGTTCGACAGAACCACAGAGTGGCTAATCGGAACTGAGGATTCGGCGGACTTAGGAAACGATTACTCCGTGATTTCTGAGCTCGGATTGTCGGTAGACGAAGACGTCAATAACGGCATGTTTGAATTGCAAAGGGAGTGGCTATCAGTGATACAGGCACATTTCTCCCATGAGATAGTTCTTTCAGAAAACGACTACTTCATCGCATTCGATCACGAGGACACGCTTGACTGATACGAACAGAATCAATGGGCGTATTTGATACGTATACCGTTGAATGTTGAGCAAAGGCGGGTCAAGAACGTCGAACTCACAGGCCACGGCTGCGCAGTCGAACCGGGACGATCAACGCGTACATGTGCCCGCCAACGTCGAGGCGATGAGATCGCGCAGCCACATATGGGCGGGATCCCGGTGCAGTCGTTCGGGCCATAGCATGAGCATGATCGTTCCCACGCTCCGCGTGGTAATGCCGCCTGGGACGCTCCGCGTCCCGTCGTACAATTCAATGCGTACAGGTGACGCAGAGCGTCATGGGATGCATTACCACGCGGAGCGTGGGAACGATCAACGCGTCCGGCCATCACGATTTCGGGATCCACAGGGTTGAGAACGTGACGCCTGAAGGCTAGCCATACGCCGGCAACCGTTTACGCCATCACTCGTGCTGAAACGTCTCAAGATACGCCAATATATTTTCAATCTTCTCCGGATCACTGATGCCCCAGAAAATCATCCGCGTCCCTTTCACAACCGATTTCGGATCTTCAATGTAGGCCGCCAGTTTGTCCCGGGTCCAGACCACTCCCGAGGTCTTCATCGCCTCCGAATACTGATAGTCCGCCGTGGTACCGGCAGGTCGATCAATGATGCCGTTCAGTTGCGGCCCAAAACCGCCACGGGCGCCTTCGCCAATGCTGTGGCAACCGCCGCAGGTCTTGGCGAAGAGCTTGCCGCCCGCTTCCGCATCGCCGGCGGCGGCGGCCTGGCCGGTGGTCAGCATCAGGGCGAGGGTCAACAAGGCATACTTCATCGGACAGCTCCGCGTCGAGTGTTGATGCCAATTATGCCTGTTTACACAGCAACGCCCTCAGCCACATTCCTGCACACCGCCAAACGACCACCCATCGTTTAAAAAACATCCAATCGAACCTATGCCTGCAGCCTCCACTCAACCCTACTGAACCCTGATGGTGGAGTAAGGATCATGGCTCGGCCATCGATTTTAGTATTGGAAGACGACGAAATCATTCGGGCGTTAATGGTGGATGTGCTGGAGGACTTCGGCGCGTCGGTGACGTCGTTCCCTTCGGCGGACGACGGGATGATTTATCTGGAACGGGGCGATGACCCCGTGGACCTGATTGTCAGCGATATTCAAATGCCGGGTTTGCTCAATGGCTTTGACCTGAGCAAGGTGGTGGCGCACCGCTGGCCGACGGTGCAGGTGGTGCTGACGTCAGGCAACGCCCATCTGGCGGCACAATTGGGCGGCTCGGTGCGATTCCTGCCCAAGCCCTGGAGCACCCAGCATCTGATTGACTGCGTGCAAACAGCGCTGAATCAGCAGGGTTTGGCTATGCATTGATAGCGTCGCGATATCACCTTGAGCGAACTTCCCGGTGAAACCATCGGTCCATTAATGACGCAAGGAGCGACATTTCTGATCCGTTAGTCAGCCTTTTCGCCTTGCGCGTTTAGTTACTGACTGCGAGTTGTGTAGAATCGTCGCCCTTTTCCGCGCGTCACTCATGGCCGAGAGGCCCACAGTTCGAGCTTACTGAATGCATTCTCAGGCCCATGACGTCGATGCGCCCCCACTGCTGGAAGCGTTGCGCACAGGCACGGCCTTGCTGCATACCGCGCTGGAAAAACGCCTGCCGTTTTTCTCCGATCGCCTTGATGCGCAGGGGTACCGGCATCTGCTGCAGGCGTACTTCGGGTTTTATCAGCCTATGGAGGCTGCACTGTACGGCAGCGGCTTGATTCCCGACGGGTTTGATACCGCAATGCGTGTGAAAACACCGATACTGGTCAGTGACCTCCACGCGCTGGGCCTGGATGATCAGGCCATCGACACCCTGCCCCATTGCACGCAACTGCCAACGCTCGACACCCCCGCCGCCTGCCTCGGTGCTCTGTATGTACTGGAGGGTGCGACGCTGGGTGGCCAGGTGCTTCGTCGTGAAATGGCGCAGCGCCTGGGCGTCAATGCCGACAACGGCGGCGCCTTTCTCGACATCTACGGGGTAGAGACCGGACGGCGCTGGAAAGACTTTCTTGTTTATCTGGGCGACCAGCCGCTGGACGCGCCCGCAAAACAATGCGCCGTGAACGCCGCCCGCTCGACATTCAGCTGCTTTGAGCAATGGCTCGACAGCCAGGAGGTACTGCTATGAAAACCGAAGATTTTGAAGAGCTGCTTGCCAACTGTGCCAACGAGCCCATCCGCTTTCCCGGGGCGATCCAGCCCCACGGTGCGCTGCTGACCCTGTCGGAGCCCGGCCTGAATATCATCCAGGTCAGCGCCAACGTCGGCACCTTGTTCGGCCATGCGCCCGAAACGCTGCTCGGTCAGCCGCTGCACAGCGTGATCGGCACCGAACACGCCCAGGCCGTGCAGGTCATGGCCCGGACCAATACCTTCTTCGACATGCCACCGTTGCACGTCACCCTCAACGGTGCGGATTTCGAAGGCTTGCTGCACCGCCACCAGGACGTGCTGGTGCTGGAGTTCGAGCCGCGGCTCAAGGACTTTCGCCCGCGCGCGTTAAACGGCCGCACCAGTAACCTGGGCAAGATGCTGCAACGTTTGCAGGCGGCGAAAACCCTGCAGGCGCTGTACGAAATCAGCGTAAATGAAATCCAGGCCATGACCGGTTACGACCGTGTGCTGATCTACCGTTTCGAAGACGAAGGCCATGGCCAGGTGATCGCCGAAGCGTCGGCGCCGTCCATGGAGCTTTTCAACGGGCTGTTCTTCCCTGCGTCCGACATCCCGGAGCAGGCTCGCGAGCTGTATCGCACCAACTGGCTACGGATTATTCCCAATGCGGCCTACGAGCCAGTCCCGTTGGTGCCCAGGCTGCGGCCAGATACCGGCGAACCGCTGGATTTGAGCTTTGCCACCCTGCGCAGTGTGTCGCCGATCCACTGCCAGTACATGCAGAACATGGGCGTGCTGTCATCCATGAGCATCTCGCTGATGGACGGCGACAAGCTCTGGGGCCTGATCAGCTGCGGCAATCGGGAGCCCCTGCTGGTGCCGAACGAGTTGCGCACCGCCTGCCAGACCATCGGCCAGGTGCTGTCGTTGCAGATCAGCGCCATGGAAGCCTTGGAACTGAGCCGTCAGCGCGAGGAAAAACTTCAGGCACTGGCGCTGCTTGATCAAGCGATGAAGGCCTCGGAGGACAATGTGTTCGATGGCCTGGCCCAACAGGGCCAGTTGCTGATGGACCTGACGCGGGCAGGCGGCGTGGCGATCATTGATAACAAACAATTGCACCGCTACGGTAACTGCCCGGAACCGGCGCAGATCCGTGCGCTGCACAAATGGCTGCAGGAACGCGACGAACCGGTGTTCGCCAGCCACAATCTGGTTTCGTCATACCCCCCGGCCGCCGAGTTCCAGGCACTGGCCAGCGGCGTCCTGGCCATGCAACTGCCCAAGCCTGTGGACAACGGTGTGCTGTGGTTCCGCCCGGAAGTCAAAGAGAACATCAACTGGAGCGGCGATCCGCAAAAGCCGCTGGACCTGGAAAACTCCGACGCCGGCCTGCGCCTTCGTCCCCGCACGTCATTTGAAATCTGGAAGGTCGAAATGGCCGGCATCTCCACCAAGTGGAGCCATGGCGACCTGTTCGCCGCCAATGACCTGCGCCGCTCGGCCCTGGAAAACGACCTGGCCCGCCAGGTGCTGCGTGAACAACAAGCCGTGCGGGCGCGTGAAGAGCTGGTGGCGGTGGTGTCCCATGACCTGCGCAACCCCATGACCGTGATTTCCATGCTCTGCGGCATGCTGCAAAAGGCTTTCAGCTCCGACGGCCCTCATACGTCACGGCGGATTTCCTCGGCCATCGATACCATGCAGCAGGCGGCCGGGCGCATGAATGTGCTATTGGAAGACTTGCTCGACACGTCGAAAATCGATGCGGGGCGGTATGTGGTCAAGCCGGTGGCGCTGGATGTCAGCCAGATGTTCGAAGAGGCTTACTCCTTGCTCGCACCGCTGGCGTCGGAGAAAGGCATTGACCTGTCGTTCAACGCCGAGCCCGGCCTGCTGATCAACGCCGACCCGGAGCGCCTGTTCCAAGTCCTGTCGAACCTGATCGGCAATGCCATCAAGTTCACCCCACGCCAGGGCAATATCGGCATCAGTGCCATGAGCAATGGCGAAGAAATCGTGTTCTCGGTGCGTGACTCGGGCGAAGGCATAGCGCCGGAACAATTGCCCCATGTGTTTGACCGCTACTGGACGCAGACCGAAAACAACCCCACCGGCAGCGGCCTGGGACTTTACATCACCCAGGGCATCGTCCAGGCCCATGGCGGCAAGATCGTTGCCGAAAGTGAGGTGGGCCGAGGGAGTGAGTTCCGGTTTACGGTACCCAAGATGATTGAAGATTCGTACACCTGATGCGGTAGAGCATGGGCGGGACCCTTTCTAAAAAACGCTCGTCAGTTGCAGTCATATCTTGCAGCAACGCGTTTATAGCGGCCCTTGCGGGCCGCTATTAAGGTAGGCCTTGCTTCGCTCCGATAGGCGAAGTCATCCTCTACTCATAGAAGGAAACATCCATGGTCAGCGGAATCAATCATTCACTGAGCAGCTTTCAATACCCACCTCTGCAGCAGGATGATGCAGGGCCCCAACGCACGAAGCGCAGCATCGACTCCACCGCCACGCAACAAAATGCCTTCGAGCCTGAAGGCATGGCGGCCGATGACCGACGCAAAACCAAGGGCGGTGGGCTGGACAGCCTGGGTCGAGGCAACGTTCTCTAACCGGGCGCGTACGAGGGGCCGTGTACGGCCCTTCGTACCCCCCGATAACAAAACCATGACATTCACTCGCTTAAACTCACCGGTTCAATCCAGCCCCGGACCACTGCCTGCATGCCGCATTCCGACACACTGCCCGCCGTTCTGGCGGGCCCTCTGCTGCGACGCCTCGAAGCTCGGCGCCTGGTGTTGTGGCTGGTAGGAAGTCGAGCACTGGAACTGACGCTGAAGCTGCATCTGCCCGAGCAGACACTGGAGATTATCCTTGACTGCAACGTCGTACCCGTCGGGCGTCACGCATTTATTCACTTGATCGATGTGTCACTGGACGAAGCGCTGCCGCTGGACGTGGCGATCGGCTACGACCTGGTTTTCGCCGATACTGGCATCGCCGAGTGGGCACCGCACCTCCTGTACGCCGACCACCAATACCCCAGTTTCGTCCTGCATAGCCGTATCCATCAGTTGGTGCACGGCTCATGCCGCAAACCCCATCACAGTGCCAATGACGGTTTGCTGTGCGTCGACCGTCTGCTGGCCGACGCCCAAACCCCGGTCGAACGTCCGGCCTTGCTGATGATGAGCGGCGATCAGGTTTACGCCGACGATGTCGCCGGGCCGATGCTGCGTGCGATTCATGGGCTGATTGCACGGCTGGGCCTGGTCGATGAATACCTCGAAGGCGCCGTGGTCGATGACAGCGCAAGCCTCTACCGGCATCCCGCCAGTTATTATCACCGTGCCGACTTGCTGCCGGCACTGGACAGCAATGAGACGTTGCGCGAACGCTTCTTTGGTGGCGTGAAAAAGCCGATTTTCACCAGCAGCACCGCCGATAATCATCTGGTGACCTTTGCCGAAGTCATCGCGATGTACCTGCTGGTGTGGTCACCCACGCCCTGGACGCTGATCACGCTTCAAAGCCCGCCCCTGAGCCTGGAACGACAGCAGCGTTATGCCAGCGAAGAGCTCCGGGTCGAAGGATTCCGCGATGGGCTGCCGGGGGTCGCGCGAGTCTTCGCCCACCTGTCGACCTTGATGATCTTTGACGACCATGACATCACCGACGACTGGAACCTCAGCGCCCAATGGGAGGAAACCGCTTACGGCCACCCCTTCTCCAGACGCATCATCGGAAACGCCCTCCTGGCCTACCTGCTATGCCAGGGCTGGGGCAATCAGCCCGATGCATTTGGCGAACTGGTGAGCCGAACCCAAGCGTTGACCCGTCAGACCCGGGCCAACCATCTGGACGCAGCCGCGCAGGACGAATTACTCGAAGCGCTGCGCAAATTCCAGCACTGGCACTACGTACTACCCACCAACCCCGCGCTGGTGGTGCTCGACACCCGCACCCGGCGCTGGCGCAGCGAGTTCACGCTCAAGCAACCATCCGGCCTGCTGGATTGGGAAGCCTTGAGCGAGCTGCAGCAGGAACTGCTCGATCACCCTTCGGCGATCATCGTCTCGCCCGCGCCAATCTTTGGCGTGAAGCTGATAGAGACCGTGCAGAAAATCTTCAGTTGGTGCGGCCACCCCTTATTGGTCGACGCCGAAAACTGGATGGCCCATCGCGGCAGCGCCCAGGTGATTCTCAATATCTTCCGCCACTCCCGTACACCCGGTAATTACGTGATTCTGTCGGGGGACGTGCATTATTCGTTTGTCTACGAAGTGCTGATTCGCCACCGCAATGCGGGCCCCAGAATCTGGCAGATCACCAGCAGCGGCATCAAGAACGAGTTCCCGCCGCGTCTGCTGGAATGGTTCGACCGTCTCAACCGCTGGCTCTACTCCCCGCGCTCACCGCTCAACTGGTTTACCCGGCGCCGTACCATGCAGGTGGTGCCGCATATCCCGGAACATGCCGAGGCTGGCGAGCGCTTATGGAATTGCGCGGGAATCGGTCAGGTGTTTTTCAACGAAAAGGGCCAACCTGAAGCGATTTTTCAGCACAACGCGAATGGCAAGCCGCGTACGAAAATGACCGCGCCACGCCCCTGAAACAATACATCTGCCCTATTCAAAGCACACCGGCCGCGTTGTACAGTAGCGCCAGCCACGGAGTATCGGCGTCAACCACAGCTGGCCTCGGGAGCCAGTTCACGCAGGAAGCGCGTAAATGGACGATACAACCGGCAGTGAAATACCGCGCAATGACTTTTCCGACCTCAGCGCCGACCTGTTGCATGCCATCATGGAATTGGTCAGCGACGGTATCTGGGACTGGAATGCCAATACCGGCTTCGTCTACCGCAATCCCGGTTGGTACGAAATGCTGGGTTACTCGCGCCACTCCCTGGAAAACAGCGTATTCACCTAGGAGAACCTGATCCATCCTGAGGATTACCCCCGGGTGATGAGCGGATTTGATGACTATATCTGCCAACGCGCGCCCCAATACCGGGCCGAATACCGCTGCCGCAAGCGCGACGGCAGCTACCTCTGGATCGAAGACCGGGGCTACGTCATCGCGCGTAATCCCGATAACTCGGTCGCGCGCATGGTGGGTGCGCACCGCGATATTCATACGCGCAAATGCTCCATGGAGCGCCTTCAACAGCGTAACGAGTCTCTTGAAGCACTGGTGGTGGAGCGCACCCTTGAATTGTCGCGCGTCAATCAGCAGCTGCAACTGCAATTGGACGAAAACCGCTCCCTGGCCGAACGGGACGCCTTGACCCGCATCGCCAACCGTTATCGCCTGGAAAAGGTATTGCTCGAACAGTGCAGCCGCGCCGAACGCTTTCGCCTGCCACTGGCGCTGGTGGCCATGGATATCGATGACTTCAAGCCGATCAATGACCGACATGGCCATGCCGTAGGCGATCAGACGCTGATACGGGTGGTTGAAGGCCTGGAAGCGTGCGTGCGTGCGGATGACGTGCTGGCGCGCTGGGGCGGTGATGAATTCATGCTGGTCTTGCCCAACAGTACCCTGGAGACGGCCAGGGAACTGGCCGAACGGGTGCGTCATAAAATCCAGGAAATGCCCGCCGTGGGTGGCGCCAGGATAACCCTGAGCCTGGGCGTGGTGGAGCGTCAGCTCGGTGAGTCACCGGCAGCCCTGATGACCCGCGCCGATCAGGCGCTGTATCGGTCCAAGGCGGCGGGGAAGAATGGTGTGTCGGAATAAACCAGCGACCTGAGCGGGCTCACCTTCGATGAGTTGCCTTGACCTGACTCCCCTGCCCCCTGAAAATGCGCGACGCTTTTTTGTCTCTCCCCGTTTACTGAAGTAGTGAAATTTCAATGTCCGATTCGTACACCGCTGAATCCGCCGAAGCCTCCGTAACCGCCTTGCACGCCAAAGCCGAGTACGAGAACGCCATCAATCTTTCACAGCATGTGCCAGCGGCCAAGATCATCAGCGAAATGGTGCTGGACGCGTTTCACACCTCCAAGGAAAGCGACCAGATCCGCGAATTGCGCCTGGCCATCCGTCAGGCCCATGACGCCTTTGACGATGACAAGGCGTACGAGCTGATGGGCCGGCTCAAGCAATTGAAGGACGCCGAAGCGGCCGATAACGCCGCCCTGGAAGACTTGAGCAGCAAGTTCTCGATCAGCCGCATCCTGTCCAGCTTCAAGGACGACCCCGAGTTCCAGGAACTGGTCTATGGCCTGGCCCTCAAGGTGCTGAACCAGTCGCACCAGGCCATCAGCAACCCGAGCGCCGGCAAGGGCAAGGCCGCGCGTGCCAAGAAAGAAGCCGAGGTGTTTGTGATCAGCAAGGACGGTACCAGTGTCACCCTGCCACTGCGCACGCCGCGCTCCAAACTCAACGTCGACCGTGAAGCATTCGAATTCCTGGGGTTCAACTTTGTCGGTGAGGGCGATGAAGCCGAGCCGGAAGTGGAAAGCTTTGTCGATAACGCCGGCACTGAACAGCCGCTGAGCCGCAAGAACGTGATTGCGGCCCTGCAACAGCAGACAGCCTTTGATGGCTACAGCATCGTCCAGCAGTAATCCATTGCCGGTCACACAGCAGGACTGAAGTTGGGGACGGGGCAAGTCCTGATGCAGGTCAGTTAGCGCAGATCCCCTGTGGGAGGGGCGGTGCTCCGTTCCCACCTTTTGTATGCGGTTCAGCCGACACCCACGATCTGCGTGGCGAACACGTGACGAAACCGCTCCATCTCCTGCCGGTTACCCACTGTCACCCGCACCCACTGCGGCCAGTTGCTCCATACCCGCCCCACCAGCACGTTCTGTGCAGCCAGCCGCTCGATCACCTGCTCTGCGGGTTGCCTGACGTCGATCATGAAGCAGTTGCTCTGCGAGGCCGTGCACCTGAACCCTCGGTCCTTGAGCCACGCGATAGTCTCATCACGCACGGTGGCATTGAGCGCCTTGCGCTGGCCCAGCAGCTTGACGTCCTCCAGGCTGGCATGGGCACCCAGCAGGCTGGCACCCGCCGGCACATTGTCACCGCCGAACACCGCCAGTTGCTCCAGCAATGCCGGGTGGCCGATTGCCAGGCCCAGGCGCGCACCGGCCATGCCGTAGATTTTCGAGAACGTGCGCAGTACCAGCAGGTCGTCGTGGTCGCTGGTCCAGCTCACGCAACTGGGGGCATCGCAGAAATCGATATAGGCTTCGTCCACCACCAGCACGCTGCCTTTGGGTTTGTTGGCCAGCGCCTGACGGATGGCCTCGGTTGGCGTCAGGGTACCGGTCGGGTTGTTGGGGTTGCACAGGTATAGCATGCCGGCCTGGGGATCAGCCGCGAGCATGGCCGGTACATCATGGGCATGCGCGGCATCGAGGTTCACTTCGCGCACCGGTGCCTGGTTCGACGCGGCCGCCTGGCGCGGCACTTCGTAGGACGGCGTGGCCATCACCAGGCCACGGGTTGGACTGGTGAACGCCAACACGGCATAGCGCAGGGCGGCCATGGAGCCGGCAAACACGGCCACGCGCTCTTCGGTAATACCTTGCTGCCGGGCGAACAGCGCAGCCAACGCGTACATGTGCGGGTAGGGATAACGTCCTGCTGCCGCACTGCCCCGCCCCATCGCCTCAAGCGCCGCCGTTGACGGCCCGTAAGGGCTTTCGTTGTAGTTGAGCAGTACCGTGTCAGAGGTCGCCGGCGCGGGGCTGGCGACTGCCCAATCCAGGCGCCCCAGCACCGGCAAGGCCGCGCCCAGAGCGAGAAGAGATCGACGGCTGACGCTGACCATGGCAACTACTCCTTGTAGACGAACGATGATTCCTACGGGTCGTACAGAGAAGTATGACGAGGAAAACGCAGCCTGATTTAGCGCTTTATTGTTGAGCAACACACATGTAACACTCGCGATCGCGACGTTGAAAAGCCCCGTGGCAGGCTCTAAATCGACGGTTTCGCGAAGGAAAAATGGACGATCATGACTAAAGGGAACTGGTGAGCACGTGATGCACAGACGGGAAAAAACCGAGCACCTGAAGAGCAACATCAGGTACTTGATCAAAAGTCGCGGCGAAACCCAGCTTTCGTTAAGCAGCGCCGCCGGCCTGACCAGGACCACCATCTACAACATCCTCGAAGGCAAGGTCGCCAACGTACAACAGTCGACCCTGCGCAAAATCTCCGACTTCTTCGGCGTCTCCTACGAAGAAATCGAAACCATCAATTTTGAAGCCAAGGAAATCATCGAGAGCCATGCTTCACCCCTGGGCAACATGAACCCGGCGGCGGTGCCTGTGCTCAAGGAAAGCCAGGTCATGCAGCACCTGGGCAAGCGCATCGGTGAGCTGTCCACGCTGTTCCCGCTGACTTACTACTTCGGCCTGTCCTGCAACTTGATCGGCGTACTGCTGGAGCACGCCATTACCGGTCTCAATGAGCCAGGGGACCTGCTGATCGTTCAAAAAGGCGCGTGCAGCGACGACAAGGAAAAGCTGGTGTACGACCGCGCCACCCAAAAGCTCTTCATTACCCTTGAACCCTGTGCGAACTCGGATCGCCTGTGTGTCATCGGCGATATCTTCGAGGAGCGCTTCAATGAACAGGCTTGAGGCACCGGTTGAAAACAGCAAATACAAGCTGCTGGGGTTTGAAAATGACAAGCGCCTGGCGGTGATCATGGTGATCGACACGGGCAAGGTCATCAGGATCAAGCTCAGTGAAGTGCTCAACAGCGAAATGATGGACAACTTCAACAGGATGGAAATCAAGAACCTCTACAAGAAGTTCTATTCACAAGGCGGTGCGCTCACGGCCTACGACATGAACGACCGCAATGAAAACTCATGGATGATCTACATCATCCTGAATCTGCTGCTGTTCACGTTTTATATCTTTACCAGTATCGCCGCGACCAAACCGATCTACCTGGAGTCGATGGGCATCATCGTGACGCCGGGCACGTTCCTGTATCCCCTGACCTTTCTGATCGTGGACCTGCTGAACGAAAACTTCGGACTGCGCCTGGCACGCCGAGCGATCCTGTTTGCGTTTGCCAGTAACGCGATGATCATCATCCTGCTCTACGGCTCGACCTTCCTGCCGGGGCTGCCGGGCTGGAAACTGGATGGACCGTACACCGACGTGATCCTGCAAGTCTCGTCGGTGCTGATCGCCTCGTCGGTGTCCTTCCTGGTGTCGGAGAACATCAACTCTTATCTGCTGTGCAAAATCAAGGAACTGACCAACTCCAGGTACCTGTACCTGCGGATTTTCCTCAGTACGTTCTTTGCGGTCATTATCGACAGCTTCCTGTTCTGCTTTATCGCCTTCTATGGCGTGATGCAGACCGGTGACATCCTGAGCATGATCTATGTGCAGATCGCGATCAAAGTCGGCTTTGCGTTCTTCAATATCCTGCCGGCGTATGGGGCGCGGTCGTTGTTCAAGCGCTATCTGACCAGTGCATGAAACTCACTGGTTCACCGCTATCCCTGTGGGAGGGGGCTTGCCCCCGATAGCGGTGTGTCAGTCAAAAATGCATTTGCTGACACTCCCTCATCGGGGGCAAGCCCCCTCCCACATTTGGATATCACCCGGCTCTTGATCGAGTTACTTCAGCTGCAACTTGTGCTTGAGGCTCTGCATCACATCCGCTTTATTCTGCAGATACTCATTCAAGCCCCGGGCGCGCAGGTTGCACGCATCGCAGTTTCCGCAGCCTGTGCCAATCACGCCGTTGTAGCAGGTCAGCGTCTGCTCGCGGACCAGCTCAAGTTGCCCGTGGTAATCGGCCAGGGCCCAGGTCTCGGCCTTGTTCAGCCACATCAGCGGGGTATCGAGGCGTACGTCATATTCCATGCCCAGCTTGAGGGCCTGGTTCAGCGCTTTCACGAACTCGTCGCGGCAATCCGGGTAACCCGAGAAGTCGGTTTCGCACACGCCGGTGATCACGGTCTCGGCCTTGACTTGATAGGCGTAGATCGCGGCCAGGGTCAGGAACAGGATGTTACGCCCCGGCACGAAGGTGCTCGGCAGGCTTTCGCCTGAGCTGTTCACGGTGGGCACGGGGATGTTGTCACGGGTGAGGCTGCTGATCGCCAGCTCATTGAGCAGGGACACATCCATCACCTTGTGCACGGTGGCGCCCAACTGCTTGGCCAACGTGCGAGCCACTTCGATCTCCGCCACATGGCGCTGGCCATAATCGAAGGTGATGCAGTGCACTTCGTCATACTGCTTCAATGCCTGGATCAGGCAGGTGGTCGAGTCCTGCCCGCCACTGAAGACCATAACGGCTTTTTTACTCATTGCTTTGCTTCCTGCATTCGAAGAATTTGGGTATAGGAGCGAGCTTGCTCGCGATCATAAAGGGCATACCATAAAAAACCCCGCGCTTCTTGCGAAGGCGGGGCCTTTACTGCTTAGACCACTCAGTGCGCGTAGGTCAGCAACAGCTCTTTCGGCACCTGGAAATCCAGGGACATCATCACGCTGAGCGCGGTGATGGTGAAGATCGAGAACACGAACAGCTTGCGCGCCCAGACGGTGTCATCCACCGCCTTGTAGCCGGTCCAGGCCATGTACAACCAGTACATGCCCATGGCCGCGGCGACGGCGAGGTAGCTCATGCCGGCATAGCCACTGAAGGTCAACATCAAGGTCGCCACGAGGAAGGCCAGGATGTAGAGCAGGATGTGTTTCTTGGCCACCTGGATGCCACGCTTGACCGGCAGAACCGGAATCGACGCAGCCAGGTAGTCATTGAAGCGGAAAATCGCGATGGCGTAGGAATGCGGCATCTGCCACAGGCTGAACATCACCAGCAGCACCAGCGCGGCCATGTCGAAGCTATTGGTTACAGCCACATAACCAATCACCGGCGGCATCGCCCCCGACAGACTCCCCACCAGCGTGCCGTGTACCGACTTGCGCTTGAGGTAGAGGCTGTAGAGGCCGACGTAGATGACAAAGCCGATCACGGCAAACAGCGCCGCCAGCGGGTTGGCCACCTTGTACAACAACACCACGCCCGCAACACCCAGGACGGTCGCGAAGATCAGTGCCAGTTTCAGGGAGATAAGACCCTGGACCAGCACGCGATTCTTGGTGCGCTCCATCTTGATGTCGATGTCACGGTCGATGCAGTTGTTGAACACGCATCCGGAAGCTACCACCAGGGAGGTGCCGATCATCGCCGCCAGGAAGATGGCCAGATCGACATGTCCCTTGGAGGCCAGGAAGAAACCGCCCGCCACAGAAAGCACGTTACCGAAAATGATCCCCGGTTTGGTGATTTGGATAAAGTGCTTAAGCGACATCGGGTCTTACCTCACTTCGCCATCATGTAGGTGTGGATGCTGAACATGATCCACAGCGACAGACCAACCAGCAGAACGATCACCAGGCCTGCAAACACGAACGCAATCACGTTCTCGCGCTGCTCTTTGGAACGATCCAGGTGCAGGAAGTACACCAGGTGAACCAGGACCTGAATTACCGCGAACGCCAGGACGATCATCAAGGTGATCGACTTCGGCAGGGTTGGGTACATCACCAGGCCGAACGGGATCAGGGTCAGGATGACCGACAGGATGAAGCCGATGGCGTAAGACTTTACGCTGCCGTGGCTTGAATCGTGGCTGTCATGGGAGTGTGCATTAGCCATTACAGAGTCCCCATCAAGTAAACGACGGTGAATACGCAGATCCAGACCACGTCCAGGAAGTGCCAGAACAGGCTCAGGCAGCTCAGGCGGGTCTTGTTGGTGTTGGTCAGGCCGTGCTTATTGACCTGATACATCATCACCGCCATCCACAGCAGGCCGGCGGATACGTGCAGACCGTGGGTGCCGACCAGCGTGAAGAACGCCGACAGGAAACCGGAACGGTGCGGGCCGTAGCCTTCGGAGATCAGCAGGTGGAACTCGTTGATCTCCATGCCGATGAAGCCCAGGCCGAACAGGAAGGTCAGGCCCAGCCAGCTCAGTACGCCTTTCTTGTTGCCCTTGTAGAAGGCCAACATGGCGAAGCCGTAGGTGATCGAACTGAACAACAGCAAGGCGGTTTCGCCGAGCACGTAAGGCAGTTCGAAAATGTCGTGGCCCGACGGGCCACCCGCTACGTTGTTTACCAGTACCGCGTACACCGCGAAGATCGACGCAAACAAGATGCAGTCGGTCATCAGGTAGAGCCAGAAACCGTAGACGGTTATTGGCCCCGAGTCGTGGTGATGGTCATCGTGCCCATGGTCATCGACATGGGCGTGTCCAGCATTGGTCACTAAGTTCGACATGGTTTAAGCCTGTTCCAACGAGGTTTCTACACGGTTGGCCGGGATTTTCTTCTCGGCTACCAGGCGAGCGTGCTGCTCGGCTTCGATGCGTTCGATCGTTTCGACCGGCACCATGTAGCCTTGATCATCACGGGCAGCGTGAATGATGAAGTAACCGATGGTGCCTACCAGGCCCACGATTGCCAGCCACCAGATGTGCCAGATCATCGCGAAACCGAACACGGTCAACAGCGCACCCATCACCACGCCAGTGGCGGTGTTGTTTGGCATGTGGATCGGCTCGTAGTGCTTGGGCTTCTGGTACGCAGTACCGTCTTCCTTGGCTTCGGTGAACGCATCGATGGTGTTCGCGGTAGGGATCACGGCGAAGTTGTAGAACGGTGGTGGCGACGAGGTCGACCATTCCAGGGTGTGGCCATTCCATGGGTCGCCGGATTCGCACATGTTCTGCTTGCGGTCACGCACGCTGACGTACAGCTGGATCAACTGGCAGGCAATACCCACAGCGATCATCACCGCACCGAACATGGCGACGTACAGGTACGGCACCCACTCAGGGTTGGTAGTGGCGTTCAGACGACGGGTCATGCCCATGAAGCCCAGTGCATAGAGCGGCATGAACGCGACGAAGAAGCCCGAGATCCAGAACCAGAATGCAGCCTTGCCCCAGCCTTCGTGCAGCTTGAAGCCGAACGCTTTCGGGAAGTAGAAGCTGAAACCTGCGATGTAGCCGAATACCGCGCCGCCGATGATCACGTTGTGGAAGTGCGCGATCACGAACAGGCTGTTGTGCAGGACGAAGTCAGCACCCGGGATGGCCAGCAGTACGCCGGTCATGCCGCCGATGGCGAAGGTCACCATGAAGCCCAGGGTCCACAGGACCTGGCTGGTCATGCGCAGACGACCGTGGTAGATGGTGAACAGCCAGTTGAATAGCTTCACCCCCGTCGGGATGGAAATCAGCATCGTCGCCAGGCCGAAGAAGGCGTTGACGCTGGCCCCCGAACCCATGGTGAAGAAGTGGTGCAGCCACACCATGAAGCCCAGTACCGAAATGGCGCCCGATGCGTAGACCATCGAGTGGTGACCGAACAGGCGCTTGCCGGTAAAGGTCGAGATCACTTCGGAGAAGATACCGAACGCCGGCAGGATCAGGATGTACACCTCAGGGTGACCCCATGCCCAGAACAGGTTCACGTACATCATTGGATTGCCACCAAGTTCATTGGTGAAAATGTGGAAATCCAGGTAACGGTCAAGCGACAGCAGCGCCATGGTAGCGGCCAGGATCGGGAACGAAGCCACGATCAGCACGTTTGCCCAGGTGCAGGTCCAGGTGAAGATCGGCATGTCCATCAGTTTCATGCCAGGGGCGCGCATCTTCAGGACGGTGGCCAGGAAGTTGACCCCCGTCAATGTCGTCCCGAGTCCTGATAACTGTAGTGCCCAGATGTAGTAGTCCACACCCACGCCCGGACTGTATTGCAGCCCCGACAATGGCGGATACGCAACCCAACCGGTCTTGGCGAATTCGCCGACGCCCAGGGACACGTTGATCAGCACCACGCCGGACACCAGCAGCCAGAAGCTCAGGGAGTTCAGGAACGGGTAGGCAACGTCACGCGCACCGATCTGCAGCGGCAAGGCAAGGTTCATCAGGCCGGTGAAGAAAGGCATCGCCATGAAGATGATCATGATCACACCGTGGGCGGTGAAGATCTGGTCATAGTGTTCAGGTGGCAGGTAGCCAGGCGAACCCTCGGTGGCCATGGCCAACTGGGTACGCATCATGATGGCGTCGGCAAAACCACGCAGCAGCATGACCATGGCCACGATGACGTACATGACACCGATTTTCTTGTGGTCGACCGAGGTCAGCCACTCGGTCCACAGGTAGGTCCACTTCTTGAAGTAAGTAATACCTGCAAACAGTGCCAGACCACCCAGCGCGATCATGGCGATGGTCACCATCACGATCGGCTCGTGGAATGGGACCGCGTCCCAACTTAATTTACCAAACATCGTTTACTCCTCTGCCCCAGCAGTTGAATGCGCGCCTGTGTCAGAACCTTCAACCACGGCCACTTCTTTCTTCTCGTGCTTGACCGGCTTGCCTGGCTTCATACCTTCGTACTTGTCGACGATTTTCTGAAACAGGTTCGGTTCAAACGCGGAGTACAGCGCGACAGGGTTGTTCTGGCTTGGTTTGGTCAGGGCGTCGTATTCAGCTTGATCAAGCTGTTTAGGTGCGGCCTTGACTTCGGCTACCCAGGCGTCAAATTCTTCCTGGCTCGTCGAGATCGCTTTGAATTTCATGCCGGTGAAGCCAGCGCCGCTGTAGTTGGCGGAGATGCCTTCCATTTCAGCTTTCTGGTTGGCGATCAGGTGCAGCTTGGTCTGCATGCCTGCCATCGCGTAGATCTGGCCGCCCAGGGCTGGGATGAAGAACGAGTTCATCACGGCGTCGGAGGTGATCTTGAAGTTCAGCGGAGTGTGTTCCGGGAACCGGATCTGGTTCACAGTGGCGATACCCAGGTCCGGGTAGATGAACAGCCACTTCCAGTCCAGCGCGACCACTTCGATGTTGATCGGCTTGACGTCAGATTCCAGCGGACGGTACGGGTCCAGTGCGTGGGTGGACTTGTAGGTCACATAACCCAGGGCAATGATGATGAGGATCGGGACCAGCCACACCGCGATTTCGATCTTGGTGGAGTGCGACCACTTCGGCGCGTAGGTGGCGCTGGTGTTGGACGCGCGGTATTTCCAGGCGAAGGCGAAGGTCATGATAATCACAGGGACCACGACCAGCAGCATCAGCAGGGTGGCGGTGATGATCAGGTTTCGTTCATCCAGACCGACCTGTCCTTTTGGGTCGAGCAAGGTCCACTTACAGCCTCCCAGCATTAACATCATGCCAAGCAGCGGCAAAAAGCCTAGTAATCGGGGGTACCTGTTTTTACTCATCTCACGACCTCTAAAGCAGCTTGCGCAATGCAGTTGGGTTTTGATCGCCAACACTTCACCCTGCCAAGGGTTGGCATTTCTCTTCGATTGAATAAGAGCCAGCCCGCTACGTCATAGCTGTACGTTTCACGGACCTGCGGTGAGTTCTTATTCGATTTCGTGGCTAAAGGCCTTGTTACAGACCAATTCCATTTGGTGCGGAATAGTTGAAAGGCTGCCGGAACCTGGGATCGCACAGAGCCTTCCATCTGCTCCTCGACCGCTCCAATGCTCAAATATTGAACAGCACCGGACATTCAGTGCGGGCGATTGTAGTTAGCTAGCGATGTATAAACCATGTCTGATACAGAAATAATTTTTATCGATTACAGCAATAATCCTTCACCATTCCTGCAACGGTTCGCGATGTTATCGCGTTCAATTCTCAACAAAAACCACAAAAACTGCCGGGCTATTGGGCAGATTGCCACTCCCCTTACAACCTGTAAGGGCATGGCAAAGGGTGTAAAGTCCCCATAAAACCAGGCATTTAATCACCCTGCCCCTGCTGAACCCGTGAGCGTTTCGCGCTGCCTTTCAAACCACGAACTGACAGCACAGTTTGCGCACCGGATGCAAATCCAAAGGTCGATTCTGCTCGTTGCGCAGCTCCTGCGACGGCCTCCGTGTGACAACATGTCGCATGCTGCGCGCCGCTTTTGTTGCCGCTCGTCACAGCACTTTCACAAATCCCCGCGAACAAAAACGCCCCGGCCTGCGCTCAAGCAGATCGGGGCGTTTGGTGGCGCGGGCTCAGGCGTTGGGGTGACGATTACGGTAGATGCACAGGGGCACCAGGATCACGGTCAGCACGAACGCCACCAATGCCCATTGCGCCAGGGACAGGCCAAGGATCGGCGGATAGGGCGTGCTGCAGAAGCCGTCGACCTGAAAGCCCAGGGGAAACACTTTGGCCAGGGGCAGGTCATCGACGATCGGCTGCAGCACATCGATGCCGCAACTGACCTGAGGGAAGAACTGGGTGTACACATGGTGACCGGCAGCCGCCACACCGCCCACGGCGCTGAGCACCACCAGGCCCTCAAAGAACGTGACGGCCCCTTTGGTACGCATCGCGGCCCCGATGAACGCAAAGAACGCGATCAGCAGCAAGGCGTAGCGTTGCAGGATGCACAGTGGGCACGGCGCTTCGCCCAACACCACTTGCATGTACAGCGCGCCGCCGATCAGCGCCAGGCAGATGATGCCCAGCAACACCAGAAAGCGCCGCTCCCTGCCCAAACGCATTTCGTCACTCATCTCCGGTTTCCTTTGTCTGTTTGCCTGATGGCAACAAGTTTACACACAGGCAGTGGTTAAAACAGAGAAGGGTTAACGCCGGATTAATCAGGAAAAATGGCGAACCCAATGTGGGAGGGGGCTTGCCCCCGATGCGATGTGGCAGCCAAAGACAAGCTGACTGACCCATCGCTATCGGGGGCAAGCCCCCTCCCACATTGAACAGCGTGGCTGCTGAGGGATTATTCCAGCGCCGCAGCGGGGCCGAAGAACTCATAGCGCACCTGCTTGTGCGGTACGCCCAACGCCTTCAGATGCCGCTTGATCGCCGCCATGAAACCCTTGGGCCCCAGGAAGTACGCATCAATATCGCGCTGCTCGGGCAGCCACGCCGCCAGTTGCTCCTGGCTCAGCAGGCCGACCTTGTCCGCCGCCGGGCTCACGCCGTCGTCCTCGGCATAGCAATAGAAACGCTTGAGCTGCGGGTGCCTCGCCGCCAGCGTATCCACCCAGTCACGGAACGCATGCACGCCGCCGTTACGCGCGCAGTGGATAAAGTGCACCGGGCGCTGGGTGGCCAGGGCCGCTTCGAGCATCGGCAGGGTTGGCGTAATGCCCACCCCGCCGCTGATCAGCACCAGCGGCTTGTCGCTGGCGGCCAGGGTGAAGTCGCCTGCAGGGGGGAACAGGTCAACAGTTGCGCCAACATGCAGTTGATCATGCAGGTAATTGGAGACCCGCCCGCCGGCTTCGCGCTTGACGCTGATGCGGTACACCCCGGCATCGCTCAAGGCCGACAGGGAATAGTTGCGACGCACTTCCTCGCCATCGAGCACCAGCTTCATGCCGATGTATTGGCCGGGGGCAGCGTTGAGGATCGGGCCGTTGTCCACCGGGGCAAAGTAGAACGAGATGATCTCGGCACTCTCCTGCACACGCTTGACCAGCACGAACGGCCGCGCACCGCGCCAGCCACCGGGCGCCTGGGCTTTCTCGTCGTAGATAGCCGCTTCGGCGCCGATCAGGATGTCCGCCAACTGGCCATACGCCGTGCCCCAGGCGCTCATTACTTCAGGGGTGGCTATCTCGCTGCCCAGCACCTCGGAAATAGCCCGCAGCAGGCACGCACCGACGATCGGGTAGTGTTCCGGCAGGATCTGCAAGGCCACGTGCTTGTTGATGATCCTGGCCACCAGGTCGCCGAGTTGGTCCAACTGGTCGATATGCCGCGCGTACATCAACACGCCATTGGCCAGGGCGCGGGGCTGGTCGCCACTGGCCTGGTGGGCCTGGTTGAACAGTGGGCGAACCTCCGGGTATTCGGCGAGCATCATGCGGTAGAAATGGGTAATCAGCGCCTCGCCGCCACTTTCCAGCAGGGGCACGGTGGATTTGACGATGGCACGGTCTTGGGCACTCAGCATGGGAGACTCCTGGGTTTTTTCAGTCATTACCCTTAGGTAGTCAGTAATCATGCCAACTAATAAACCTTTATTTTTCATAGCGTTAAATATCGTGTAGTCAATATGACCTCCTACAGCTTATAGTCATAAAGACTACAAGGAGTCATTATGACTGCAAAGCCGCTGCTCACCGCCCTGCTGCCGCTGGTTGCCGACCTGACACGGGAACTGCCCGAAGGCGAGCGTTATCGACGCCTGCTGCAAGCCATGCGCGCCCTGCTGCCATGCGATGCCGCCGCGTTGCTGCGCCTGGATGGCGAGTGGCTGGTGCCGCTGGCCGTGGATGGCTTGAGCGCCGATACCCTGGGCCGACGTTTCAAAGTCAGCGAGCACCCGCGTTTCGAGGTGTTGCTGAGCAGCCCCGGCCCTACCCGCTTCGACAGCGACAGCCCGTTGCCCGACCCTTACGACGGCCTGGTGGACGGCCTGCATGGGCACCTGGAAGTCCACGACTGCATGGGCTGCCCGCTGTTTATCGACGACCGGCCCTGGGGCCTGCTGACCCTGGACGCCCTTGACACCGAGCGCTTTGAACGGGTCGAACTCGACGCCCTGCAAGCCTTTGCCAGCCTTGCCGCCGCCACCGTCAACGTCGCCGAGCGCATTGAACGCCTGGCGTTGCGCGCCGAAGACGAGCACCAGCGTGCGGAGATCTACCGTCAGGCCAGCGGCCAGCAGCACAAGGAAATGATCGGCCAGAGCAAGGCGCACAAGCACCTGGTGGAAGAAATCAAACTGGTGGGCGGCAGTGACCTGACCGTGCTGATCACCGGTGAGACCGGGGTCGGCAAGGAGCTGGTCGCCCAGGCGATCCACGCCGCGTCGGCGCGTGCCGACAAACCCCTGATCAGCCTCAACTGCGCCGCGCTGCCCGAGACCCTGGTGGAAAGCGAGCTGTTCGGCCATGTGCGCGGCGCCTTCACCGGTGCGCTGAATGAACGCCGGGGCAAATTCGAACTGGCCAATGGCGGCACGCTGTTCCTGGATGAAGTGGGCGAGCTGTCGCTGACGGTGCAGGCCAAGCTGCTGCGGGTGCTGCAAAGCGGCCAGTTGCAGCGCCTGGGTTCGGACAAGGAGCATCAGGTGAATGTGCGCCTGATTGCCGCCACCAATCGTGACCTGGCGGAGGAAGTGCGCAATGGCCGCTACCGCGCCGACTTCTACCACCGCCTGAGCGTCTACCCACTGAAAGTGCCTGCGCTGCGTGAACGCGGGCGCGACGTACTGTTGCTGGCCGGGTTCTTCCTGGAGCAGAACCGCTCACGCATGGGCCTGGGCAGCCTGCGCCTGACCGGCGATGCCCAGGCGGCGCTGCTGGCCTACGACTGGCCGGGCAATGTGCGCGAGCTGGAGCACTTGATCGGACGCAGCGCGCTCAAAGCCCTGGGCCACTGCCGCGAGCGGCCGAAAATTCTCAGCCTGAGCGCTTCAGACCTGGACCTGCCGGATGTCAGCGCAGCGACCCTCGACGCACCGCTCGCCAGCGCCCCCGACGTCATTGCCGACCTGCGCCAGGCCACCGAACACTTCCAGCGCCAGGTCATCAGCGCCTGCCTGGAACGCCATCAACGCAACTGGGCCGCCGCCGCCCGCGAACTGGGCCTGGACCGTGCCAACCTCGGCCGCATGGCCAGGCGGCTGGGCCTGAAATAACCCGAAATGTGGGAGGGGCTTGCTACCCAACTCTGTAGCGCCCAACCGTAACCACGATGCGAAGCGAGTCGCTCTTGATCTTGATCTGCTTTTGATCTTGATCTCAGGCGCCCCGTTAAACCACGCTGGC
>NZ_CVTX01000149.1:0-3436 GCF_900005715.1 Pseudomonas sp. 34 E 7 | reverse complement strand
CTTACTTTTGCGCTTTTCAAAAGTGAGCCGCTGTAAAAGCGGAACCCATAGCAGCCGTGACCGCAGAAACGGATATGTACTCGGTCCAATCCAATATCCTGGTCGGCCCAGAGGCCGCCATCGGGGGCAAGTCGAATCGTCGCACCGCCCCTCCCACATTTGGACCTCGAAGCGTCAGGTAGATACGCGTTAGCTCCCTCGCCACAGGTGCGGTGTCGCACCAAAATTGTGTAGATACCTATGGCTACGGGGGCTTGCCCCCTCCCACATCAGACCTGTTTCGCATGCAAAATCGGGGTCACCGGCTTGGGTTTGCGAAACACCAGCACATTGCCCAGCATCACCAGCACCAACCCCGCCAGCGCCGGGGCAGTCCACTGATAGCCCTCGGCAAATGCCGATACATTCAGCGCCACCACCGGGAACAACACGGTGCAATAGGCCGCCCGCTCCGGCCCCATGCGCCCCACCAGCGTCAGGTAGGCGGTAAAGCCAATTACCGAACCAGGGATCACCAGGTACCACAGCGCGCCGATATACCGCGCACTCCAGTCCATCTCGAACGGAATACCACGCACTGCGCAATAGGCCGCCAGCATCGCCGCACCATAGGCCATGCCCCAGGCATTGGTGGTCAACGGCTTGAGCCCGGCTTTCTGCTGCAAGCTGGAGAGCATATTGCCCGCCGAAAAGCACATCGTGCCCAGCAAGGCCAGGCCCAGGCCGAGCAAGGTCTGCGGGCTGGCGGTATGCCCCGCCACCTCCGGCCAGAACAAAAAGCCCAGTCCCAGCAACCCAAGCGCGCCGCCCATCAACACGTTGCGTGCAACCCGCTGACCGAAAAACACCCGGGCATTCAGCGCGTTCCACAAAGTCGCCGTGGAAAACACCACCGCCACCAGCCCGCTGGGGATCCACTGGCTGGCGGTGAGAAAACACATGAAGTTGACGCAAAACAGGCACAGGCCCTGCGCCAGGCAAATCAAGTGCCCGCGCCGGTTCATCACCTGCAGCCGGCGGCTGAGCAGCAACAGGACGAACAGCACCAGCGCCGCCAGGCCGAAGCGATAAACGATCGACACGGGAATCGCCACCACGCCCAACTGCCATTTGAGCGCGATCCAGGTGGTGCCCCAGATCAGCACCGTGAGTAGATACAGGGAAAGGTTCATAGCGGGCTCCGATAAGTGAGCCACAGTGTCGCTTTTACCGCGTGCGGTTCTCTTGCACATTCTTGCGCTTTTGTAGGAAGCGGGGCTCACAGCGCCATGACGGCGCGGTAGGATGCGAAACGTCGGAGAACACAGCATGCCAGCACTGGAATCCCTGCAAGTCTTTCAAGCCCTTAACCGCTCGCCCAACGCACGCCTGCAAGCCTGCGCCGAGCTCGGTGACGGTTTGTCCGCAGCATTGTGGAGCAACCACCACGATTCCCAGGATTACCAGGCGCCCAGCCATCACACATTGTCGTGCTACATCGGCGGCGGCACCGGCACTTTTCGCCGTGACCAGCCGGGCGTCAAGGGCGGTCCGGACAAACTGTGCATCCTGCCGGCCGAGCATCAATCGGCGTGGGTGATCAATGGCCAGATTCGCCTGGCCCATGTGTATTTCAGCCCCGAACAATTTGCCCTCGGCTGCGTCACCCTGCTCGACCGCGAACCCCGCGAGCTGCAATTGCGCGAAGGCACCTTCCTCGAAGACGCCCGCCTGTCCGGATGCTTTCACCAGTTGATTGCCCTCAACTGGCACGAGCCCGGCGAGCGCCTGCTGACCAGCAGCCTGGCCCACGAAATGCTCAGTCACACCCTGCTCAGCCAGGTCGGCGCCCGTGACGGGCTGCGGGTAAAAGGTGGGCTGGCCGCGCACCAGCGGCGGCGGTTGGTGGAGTACATCGACCAGCACCTGCAGGACGCCATCAGCCTCGGCCAACTGGCGAGCCTGTGCGCGCTGTCGGAGTACCACTTCGCGCGCATGTTCCGCCAAAGCTTCGGCCTGCCGCCCCACCAGTATTTGCTGGCGCGCCGGCTGGCCCGTGCGAAGAGCCTGCTGCGCGGCAGCGCCCTGGCCGTGGGGGAGATCGCCTTGATGTGCGGTTTCTCCAGCGCCAGTCATTTCAACCAGCGCTTTCGCCAAGCCATGGGGGCGGCGCCCGGGGACTATCGCCAGGCCTTTCGCGCCTAGCCCATCAAGCCCAGCGTCTTGGCCTTGGCCACCGCCTGCGTGCGTCGCTCCACCCCGAGTTTGCTGTGGATACGCCGCGCATGGGTCTTGACCGTGTGCAGGGAGATATACAGGCGGTCGGCAATTTGCAGATTGGAGTTGCCCAGGGCGATCAACTGCAACACTTCCAGTTCGCGCTGGCTCAGCGGGTTTTGCGTGACGCCGACGGGCGACGCTTGCGGTTCGAGCCCCAACTCACTCAATAAGCCCGGTGCACGTAGACGCAACTCGCGCACCGCCTGCTGCACCTGGCAACGCGCCGCCAATGCCAGGCCGGCTTGCAGCGCCAGTCGCGCCCGGGTCGGCTCTCCCAGGCGCCAGGCCACCTCGCCCAGCACCAACTGCAGCTCGGTTTCCAGGCACAGCATGCCGCGTTGCCGGGTGCTGTCGAGCAAGGCGCCGAGGCGCTCGAGCGGCTGTTCGGCGCAACCCAGCCTGACCTCGGCCAGCACCAGCAGGTACTCAAGACGCGGGATCAATTCCAGTGTGGCCGGCGGCGCCTGCTTGGCGCAGGGTCCATGAAAGTGGCGTAACACGCGGCGCACGGCCTCTACTGTCAATTCCGCGCGCCCCTGCTGCAACCAGAAATGCCCGCTGACCAACAACAGTACCGCGCGGTACACCAGCACGGGAACGTGGCGCTGCTGCATCAGCCGCTCGGCATCGCGCAGCTGGATAAACGCCTGGGCGTAATCACCGCGATTGGCCGCCAGCAGCGCCAGCCCGAGAAACCCGTAGAGCACCCGCTTGTCCTGGCTGTGCAGGCAGATGTTCATACCGTTTTCGAAACACTCACCCGCCAGGGCATCCTGCCCTTGACGCAACGCCAGATGCCCGCGTCGCAGGGCGATACGCCCCATCAGCGGACCCGCCTGCAAGCGCTGCTCGGCCAGCATCGCCTGCACGCTTTCCAGCAGGCTTTGCGCCCGGTAAGGCGCGCCGCGCTGTTCCAGCAGCTGGGCGTGGTCCAGCTCCAGCAAGGCCTCCAACACCAGCGAACCGTGGGCGCGAGCCAGGCACAGCGCTTCGCGATTGAAGGTTTGGGCGACATCCAGCTCACCGCGTAGCAGGGCTTGCTGGGTCAGGCCCGACAGGCACATCAGGCGCGATGTCCAGGCACTCTCGGGCAGGGCTTGCAGCGCCTCCAGAAAATGCGCGCGGGAACCCTCGGCATCGCCGCTCAGGTGCAGCAGCCAGCCGGCCTGCGCCTGCC
>NZ_CVTX01000183.1:2062-3455 GCF_900005715.1 Pseudomonas sp. 34 E 7 | reverse complement strand
CCGCTGCAAAGTCCCTCGCCTGATCATTCAGTGCGAGGGATTGCAGATGGTTCTTTTCGTTAGAGCCCCGGTTATTGGGGCTGTGTTTTGATTCCGGCGCTGGCCAGCTTCGTCCTGGCCCCCATGGACCCCAAAGCGCCGGATGTTGAAAACGTGCTTGGGGATTTGCGCAATTGCCTGAACACCTTCGACGCGTGGGCCGACAGCTTTTTCAGTGGCTCGGCACTGGAAGTCGAGCAGGTGTTCAAGGTCGGTGACGACGTCGCACTGGTCGCGCCGATCTCTTCCGACACGCCCAGTCGCACCGTCGCTCAATGCAAGGCCCAGGGTGGGCTGACCCTGGTGCATCTGTTCGAGAGCACCCGCTTCGTCCCTATCGGCAACACGCCGGTCACGCTGCAAGCCATTGCACCGGACGGCACGCCCATTGGCGCGCCGCTGCACCGCACCATCGGCCCCAGCGGCATGCTTGAAGTGCCCGAATGTACTCGCGACCAGCGATACCGAGTCACTTTCTACCCCAATGTTTCCAAAGATCACGTCAAGGCGCTGTATGCGTCCTACCAGTCGGTGATTGCCGGACTGGAAGCGGATCTGCGCAAGCAGTGGCGCGAGCGCTTCGAGCCTCAATGGGCCGATTTTGCCAAAGCCCCGTCCTTCAAGCGCAGCGTGAAACAGGGTGCGGCCTTTGCAAGCGGGATTGGCCAGGCCTTTTACAACCTGTGGGACAACATCACCGAGCTGTACGACCTGCTGGCGAACCTTAAGTCCAACAGCGAAAAGCTGCTGCAGTACCTTTCCCAAGCCGAACTCGATGAACTGCTGAAACTGGGCAAGGACACACTCGCCCAAGGCTTTCTGGTGCTCAGCGATGAGCCGCTGCTGTTTATCTATTTGTCGGCGATGGTCAGTTGGATACGCCTGCAGCCGCCGCCCGAAATGTACGAGCTGTTGGGTGAGCTCACCGGCGAAGTCCTGATCAACCTGTTGCTGATATGGGCCACGCGGGGGATGGGGGTGCAGCTTCGGCTGGGGGCTCAGGTGTTGAGTTCTATCAAGTCCGGGCGGGCGCGGGCGTTGTTGGAGTTGCTAGCCAGGCAGGTGCCGGGGCCTGGGCTGGAAACTCACGTGCAGGCGGCCAAGCCTCTGTTGCTGAACAGTGCGGCGACGCCGGTCAAGGCAGTGCCGGTGGCGCCGTTGAAGGCAGGCGAGCATCTGGTTTCGAATCCGGTGCCGATGGTGCGCAACAAAACGCAGCGCACCGCATTGGTCCGCCAGGAGTCGGTGGATGATGTGCCGGCCGTGGCGTCCAACCCGAAGGGCGATGCGGCGGCTTCTGCGGACAAGACCGTTACTCACGGTTGCCCCGTATCGATGGTCACCGGCGAGGAAC
>NZ_CVTX01000183.1:1757-2012 GCF_900005715.1 Pseudomonas sp. 34 E 7 | reverse complement strand
ACGTGGATTGCGGGTTGGGGTTTGGCTGGAGTCATGCGCTGGCGCATCGGCTTGTAGTTTCAGGCGATTCGGTGGTGTGGACCGACCATGAGAATCGCTCGACCACCCTGCCCTTGCCGACGGCGGCTCGACCGGCGATTACCAATAGCCTGGCGGAAGCTGCGATCTACTTGGGCTCGGCGCCTGACGAGTTGGTGCTGGCCCAGGCTTCTCGGTTCTATCACTTTTGCGACGGTGTGCTGACGGCGATCAGCG
>NZ_CVTX01000183.1:1457-1707 GCF_900005715.1 Pseudomonas sp. 34 E 7 | reverse complement strand
TGGCCCAGGCTTCTCGGTTCTATCACTTTTGCGACGGTGTGCTGACGGCGATCAGCGATGCGTATGACAACCGATTGCGCATTTTCCGGGATCGGTTGGGGCGTATTGAGCGGCTGGATAACGGTGCGGGGCGCTCTTTGCTCTTGCGCTACGAGTTGGGTCGGATTGTGGCGGTGGACTACCAGGTTCATCGCGCCAAAGGCCATGAACCCTTCGTGTGGGTGACCGAGCAGAACGTCGTTTCCTACGC
>NZ_CVTX01000183.1:0-1407 GCF_900005715.1 Pseudomonas sp. 34 E 7 | reverse complement strand
ACTGGGCCAGTTTTTCACAGATGGACACGCGCTATGTATGGGGCGATGACGGCAGCGTCAACGTGCACAACGCCGATGGCAGCCAGGAAGTGTATGTCCATGACGACCGGGCGCGACTGGTACAGCGCATCGATCCCGACGGCGCCCGGCATTTCAAATCCTACGACGACAAGGGCCGACTGACCGTTGAGCAGGACCCGCTGGGCGCGGTGACAGCGTATCAGTACGACGAAGCCGGACGCTTGGTCGCGCTGTTTCCGGGGGAGGATGAGCCGACGTCCTACGAGCATGACAACGGTTTCGTACGGGTTGTACGGCGTGGTGAGGCGGTCTGGAAATACGAGCGTAATGAGCAAGGCGATGTCATCCGCAGGATTGATCCGGAGGGCAACGCGACCGACTACAGCTACGACAAGCGGGGACAACTGACCGGGGTCTGGTATCCCGACAACAGCGGTCATCGTTTGGTGTGGAATGAGCGCGGGCAGCTTGTTGAAGAACAGCTGCCCAATGGCGGGATCAAGCGTTATCGCTATGACGATCTGGGCCGGCAATTGTCGCGTGAGGATGAGCACGGCGCGCTGACTCAGTATCAATGGGACGCTGTAGGACGCTTGACTCGCTGGGTACTGCCGGACGGCGCTACGCGGGAATTCAGCTACAACCCCTACGGAAAAATCATCGCCGAACGCGATGAACTCGGCCACCTCACCCGCTACGAATACGCCGACGGCCTGCACCTGATCAGCCGCCGCATCAACGCCGACGGTACTCAGGTCAAGTATCGCTACGACAACGCTCGATTATTGCTGACCGCCATCGAAAACGAAGTCGGCGAAACCTATCAACTGGATTACCACCCCAACGGCCTGATCCGACAGGAAACCGGCTTCGACGGCCAACGCACCGCCTACGCCTACGACCTCAACGGCAACCTGCTGGAAAAGACCGAACACGGCGACGATGGCAGTCAGCTTGTTACCCGATACGAGCGCGATCATGCCGGTCGCCTCGCAAGAAAAACCCTGCCCGATGACAGCGTTGTTGATTATGCCTACGACCGCCAAGGCAACCTCCTCAGCGTCGAAGACGGCCAATGGGCGCTGGCCTACGAGTACGACAAACAAAACCGCCTCACTGCTGAGCACCAGGGCTGGGGCACCTTGCGCTACGGCTACGATGCCTGCGGCCAGCTGAAAAATCTGCGCCTGCCGGACAATAACCGCGTCACCTTCAACCACGACAAAGGCGGTCACCTCGCCACCGTCGAGCTGAATGGCGCACTGCTGACCTCCCACCTGTTCCACGCCGGCCGCGAACACCAACGCCAACAAGGCCAACTGCTCAGCCACTACCACTACGACGACCAAAACCGCCTGCACGCCCACGCCGTCACCCAGCAAGGAA
>NZ_CVTX01000080.1:0-13004 GCF_900005715.1 Pseudomonas sp. 34 E 7 | reverse complement strand
CGCCCGCGCCCGCCCGGACTTGATAGAACTCAACACCTGAGCCCCCAGCCGAAGCTGCACCCCCATCCCCCGCGTGGCCCATATCAGCAACAGGTTGATCAGGACTTCGCCGGTGAGCTCACCCAACAGCTCGTACATTTCGGGCGGCGGCTGCAGGCGTATCCAACTGACCATCGCCGACAAATAGATAAACAGCAGCGGCTCATCGCTGAGCACCAGAAAGCCTTGGGCGAGTGTGTCCTTGCCCAGTTTCAGCAGTTCATCGAGTTCGGCTTGGGAAAGGTACTGCAGCAGCTTTTCGCTGTTGGACTTAAGGTTCGCCAGCAGGTCGTACAGCTCGGTGATGTTGTCCCACAGGTTGTAAAAGGCCTGGCCAATCCCGCTTGCAAAGGCCGCACCCTGTTTCACGCTGCGCTTGAAGGACGGGGCTTTGGCAAAATCGGCCCATTGAGGCTCGAAGCGCTCGCGCCACTGCTTGCGCAGATCCGCTTCCAGTCCGGCAATCACCGACTGGTAGGACGCATACAGCGCCTTGACGTGATCTTTGGAAACATTGGGGTAGAAAGTGACTCGGTATCGCTGGTCGCGAGTACATTCGGGCACTTCAAGCATGCCGCTGGGGCCGATGGTGCGGTGCAGCGGCGCGCCAATGGGCGTGCCGTCCGGTGCAATGGCTTGCAGCGTGACCGGCGTGTTGCCGATAGGGACGAAGCGGGTGCTCTCGAACAGATGCACCAGGGTCAGCCCACCCTGGGCCTTGCATTGAGCGACGGTGCGACTGGGCGTGTCGGAAGAGATCGGCGCGACCAGTGCGACGTCGTCACCGACCTTGAACACCTGCTCGACTTCCAGTGCCGAGCCACTGAAAAAGCTGTCGGCCCACGCGTCGAAGGTGTTCAGGCAATTGCGCAAATCCCCAAGCACGTTTTCAACATCCGGCGCTTTGGGGTCCATGGGGGCCAGGACGAAGCTGGCCAGCGCCGGAATCAAAACACAGCCCCAATAACCGGGGCTCTAACGAAAAGAACCATCTGCAATCCCTCGCACTGAATGATCAGGCGAGGGACTTTGCAGCGGGTCACAGGTAAAAGAAGTCGGCGCTATTCGCGGGGATGGCGAAGAAGTTTCGTTTTAACCTCAGGTATGCTGCGGCATGGTTGTAGGAGTCGGATTACGGGCTGAGCGCTCCTACAGCTTCAGTTGCCCAATCGCCTTACTCAATTCCCCCGCCAACGTCGCCAGTTCATTACTGGTGGTCGCCGAATCCACGGTCTGCTGTACGGTGTTCTCGGTTACATCACGAATACTCACCACGGCGCGGTTCATCTCTTCGGCGACATGGCTCTGCTGTTCGGCGGCCACCGCAATCTGGGTGTTGCTCTCACGCATCTGCGCCACGGCGCCGGTGATTTCGGCGAGTGCGGCGCCGGCTTCCTGGGCCTGTTGTACGCAGTCATCGGCCTTGAGCGAGCTTTCCTGCATGAAGTCCACCGCGTCGCGGGTACCGGCTTGCAGCGCCGAGACCATGCGGGTGATTTCGTCGGTGGAGCTCTGCACGCGCTTGGCCAGGTTGCGCACTTCGTCGGCGACCACCGCAAAGCCACGGCCCATTTCGCCGGCGCGGGCGGCTTCGATGGCGGCGTTGAGCGCGAGCAGGTTGGTCTGTTCGGCGATGCTGTGGATCACCCCGACCACGCCGTTGATTTTCTGGCTGTCTTCGGCGAGTTTCTGGATCATCTCAGCGGTCTGCTGCACACCGGTGGACAGTCCGGCAATCGAACGTTGCACGCGTGTGACCACTTCCTGGCCGCTGCCGGCGAGGGTATCGGCGGTTTGCGAGAGGTCGCGGGTGGCCCCGGCGTGCTGGGCAATATGGTGGACGGTGGCGGTCATTTCGTTGATCGCCGTGGCGGCCTGGTCGGTCTCGCTTTGCTGGCCGAGCATGCCGTGCTGCACCTCGTTCATGCTGCTGGCCAGGCGGGCGGCGCCCTCGTCCAATTGCCTGGCGGTCCGGGCCACGGTATTGACCACCCGCTGGTAGCCCGCTTGCATGGCATTGAAGGCGCTGGCCATCTGCCCGACTTCATCCTTGCAGGCCAGGGGCACCCGGGCGGACAGGTCGCCGGTCTTTTCTACATGAAGCATTACGTCCTTGAGGGTGTTGAGCTGGCTGAGCAGGAAGCGGATCAGCAGTTGCGAGGCGCCGAGCATCGCCAGCATCAGGACCGCCACCGCCACCGCATAGTTGACGAAGCGTTCGCCGAACACCTGGCGCAGGCTTGGCGCGTAGGCGAGAACGGCGACCTGTTGTCCGTCGGCACGGCGGATGACCTCGGCGCCCACCAGCGGGTTCACGCCGAACAAGGGCAGGTGACTGAGCTCGACCCAGCCGCTGGCGCCTTGCAAGGCGGACAGGTCCTGGCCTGCCCGTTGTGGCGCCTGGTCGCGGGTGAAGGTCAGCCAGTTTTCGCCAGTGGGCAGTGTCTTGTCGGCCGGCCAGGTGTTGAGCAACTGCGCCTGGGCCCTGGCCGAAACCTGGGACGACTGACTGCGGGCCTGTTGTTCGAGCTGGACGGCATACAGCACCAGCAGCAACGTGGTGATGAAAGCGACCGCGTTGACGGCCCAGAATTTGTACTTCAGTGAGATATTGCTAAGCCAGGCACCCATGGAGGTTTTCTCTGATAGCGGAAACAGCATTGGCAAGGTGCCATTATTGTGCCGCTACTCAGGAACGGGTTTTTGACATGGGTCAATGCGCCGCATCACCGACGGTAGGCAAGCCGAAAAAAGCCCGGGCACAGGCGGTACTGTGCAGCGCCAGGTCTTCCAGGGTTTCATGGCGATGCAGGGCAACTTCGCGAAGCACTTCGCTCAGGAAGGCGGGCTCATTGCGGCCGTTCTTCGGCTTGGGGCGCAGCGTGCGTGGCAGCAGGTAGGGCGCATCACTTTCCAGCATCAGACGGCCGCGGGGAATTTCCCTGACCAATGGGTGCAGATGCGTCCCACGGCGCTCATCGCAGATCCAGCCGGTGATGCCGATGTGCAGGTCAAGGTCGAGGTAGCTGAAGAGCGCCTGTTGTTCGCCGGTGAAGCAATGCACCACGGCGGCGGGCAAGTGGTCACGGTAATCCTTGAGGATCTCCAGCAGGCGCTGGTTGGCGTCGCGCTCGTGAAGGAACACCGGCAATTTCAGTTCGACAGCCAGGGCCAGGTGTTCCTCGAGGACTTTTTCCTGTTGTGGGCGCGGCGAAAAGTCCCGGTTGAAGTCCAGTCCGCACTCGCCGACGGCACGCACACGAGGCTGGTTGAGCAAGTCGCGCAAACGCTGGGCGCTGTCGCTGCCCCAGGCGCTGGCGGAGTGGGGGTGAATGCCGGCGGTGCTGAACAGGCGTTGCCCACTGTCATCAAGGCTTGTGCACAGCGCCAGGGCCTGCTCGCTGCCTTCGACACTGGTGCCGGTGAGCACCAGTTGTTGCACGCCGGCGGCGTAGGCCCGCTCGAGAACTGCCGAGTGCCTCTCGTCGAAACTGGGGTTGGTCAGGTTGACGCCGATATCAATGAGTTGCATGGTGCTACCTCCGCCTGCGGCCGGAAAGCATATCAGAGCTGTAGATTTATAAGAAAATCGAAGAACTACAACGCGTTATAGCTGTCTTTGAACGTCGCCAGCGACATTGTGGCGGGCCCTTTGCCTCGCACCCTGTCGTCGTTGCACGCCTTGCCAGCGCATTAAGCGCTCTGTTTCTGACGCCCGACATCTGGTTTTTAAAGAAGGTGTTGGCCAGTATTCTTTCCGGAGAGCGGATGATCCGACCCGCGGCGTTACTCATGATGTGCGTGACGTTACTGCTGCCCATGGCGGCGGTCGCGCGTCTGGATGGGCCGCTGGAAGTGACCAAGCCCGGCAAGGTCCGTGACCTGGCAGAGATTCGCTCCAGTCGTACCCTGCGTGTGTTGGTCAACCAGAGCCGCAATAGCTCCGGTGAAGTGCAGGGCCAGGCCATCGGTGTCGAATACCATCGCCTGCGAGCTTTCGAGCAATACCTCAATGGCCGTGCCCGCGACGGGCAGGCAATCAACCTCAAGATCATCCCCAGGGCCAAGGACCAGTTACTTGCCGCGCTGGCCCGTGGCGAAGGCGACCTGGTAGCCCCCGGCGAACTGCTGGACGTGAAGGCCGCGCACAAGATCAGCAGCAGTGACCCGATCGCCAGCAACGTGCCGCTGTGGCTGGTTGGCGTCAAGGGTGAACGACGGTTTACCCGGTTGGAGCAATTGTCGGGCCGCACCCTGACGTTGACCACCGGCAGCGCGGCGGCGGATGCGATCAGCCAGGCCAACCAGAAACTGGCCCTGCACAAGCGCCCGCCGATCAAGGTGGAATGGGTCGACCCGAGCCTGGCGGTGGAAGACGTGCTGGAGATGGTGCAGGCCGGGATCTTTCACCTGACCATTGTTGAAAAACCGATTGCCGAGCGCTGGTCGAAAATCCTGCCCAAGTTGCGCTTTGACAAGCAGGTGGTCATCAGCGAGCCGGGCGACGAGTACTGGTTCGTGCGCCAGGATGCGTCGATGCTGCGGGCGAGCATCGATCGTTTCCTCAAGACCTACCACAGCCCATCCGACCAGGATGTGGCGTTCCAGCGTATCTATCGACGTCTCTACCAGGTGCGCAATCCGTTGGCCCGCGCCGACCGTCAACGCCTGGAGAAACTGCGCCCGGTCCTGCAAAAGCATGCGCGCGAGCAAGGCATGGACTGGTTGAACCTGGCCGCGCTGGCATTCAAGGAGTCCGCGCTTGACCCAGGGGCACGCAACAGCGGTGGCCCCACCGGTTTGATGCAGATCACGCCCTCGGCGGCGCAGCGGGTGGGCGTGAACAATATCGAGAATCTGGACAGTAATGTGCAGGCGGGCGCGCGCTACCTGGCCATGATCCGTCGCAAGTTCTTTGCCAGCCCCAAGCTCAACGAGCGTGAACGCATGGCCTTTGTGCTGGCCGCGTATAACATGGGGCCGGAGCGGGTGCAGGGCATGCGCACCGAAGCCCGGCGTCGGGGGCTCAACCCCAATCAGTGGTTCTTCCAGGTTGAGCGCATTGCCATGGAGCAGGTAGGGATGGGCGCCGTCAGCTATGTTAATAGCGTCAACAAATACTATCTGGCGTTCGACCGGGAGCGGGAGTCTCTGGAGCCCTCGACGCCGAACGTTGCGTCGCGTAAATAATCGAATTTGTCGATGGTGATAATGCAGTTTTTTGGCTTTTATCATTGTTTAAACTGATTAATATAGCGGCCAACCAACCCCTATCTGAAAAAGGATTTACCTCGTGAGCCCATTGATTACCCGTGTCCTGTCCACTCGCGCAGGTTATGGCCTGACCGTTCTGCGCATCTTCGTCGGTATCATCTTCGCTGCCCACGGCTCGCAAAAACTTTTCGGCTGGTTCGGCGGTGGTGGTCTGGCCGGCACTGCCCAATGGATGGAAAGCATCGGCCTGGCGCCGGGCACCCTGATGGCCGTGTTGTCCGGCGGCACCGAGTTCTTTGCCGGCCTGGCGCTGATCATCGGCCTGCTCGCACGTCCTGCGGCACTGGGCCTGACCTTTCTGTCGCTGGTGGCGATCTTTTCCGTGCACATTCATAACGGGCTGTTCATGGCCAACAATGGCTATGAGTTTGCCCTGGCCCTGCTTGGCGGCTCGCTGGCGGTACTGTTCGAAGGTGCCGGCAAACTCTCGGCCGACCGCGTCATCGCCAGCTGAGCGTTTGCAAAGGTATGCAAGGCCCGCCACGTGCGGGCCTTTTTCGTTGCTCGGGATTCTTGACACTGCCCCGCCAGCTTCTCTAGGATGCTGCTCATGCGCCGATTTAAACAGCTAATTGCGGGGCGCCACTGGACTCGATGCAGTCCGACAGAACCATGCACTCATCAGCAGGCACGGGTCGAAATACCGCTAAAGCGCTGGTTCGGTGTTGCCTCTCACCTGCCCGCAGACTTTTGAGGCAGAGACACGACACAATGAATGCACCACGCCCCCTGATACGCCTGGCCCCCATCACCGCGGACCTGACTCAGCGCAGCCCGAAAATCCTCCTGGGCGGCAAGCACCAGCCGACGCTGCTGCGCTACCTGGATGGCTGGCCCCGTCGCACCGGGCGGCCTTCGGCGTTCCTGATCCAGTTCGTGGAAGACGGCGACTCCCTGACGCGTTTCGCCAGTAACAGCTTTGACCTCGCTGTTATCCAGGCACCGAGTGCAGGCAATGCCGAAGAGGTGATCCGCCAACTGACCCGTATTGCCCGGCAAGGGTTGATTGCCCGTCGCTGATACCCGCCGCCCGGCGATCAGCCAAAGGTCACCGGCGACCATCGGCGTCGACGCAGGCAGCGATACCGTAGCCAGGCTATCAGGCACAGCATCAGGGGCACCATCGCGATCATCAGCAGCTTTATGGTGCGTTCGAAGCGGTTTAACGGTGCATACGCCTGCGCCTTGAGGGCATGCAGTTCCATGGGCAGGCGCAGGCGCTCCTTGTTAAGCGCTTGCAATTGGGTACTGGTGTCCACGACCTGGGTGCCCAGGCCTGTGGCCTTTGGATTCAACCGTTGCCACGCTTGTTCGGTACGCTCAAGACGACGTTCCAGTTCCGCTGCCTTTTCCCGGTAGGCCTGTGCGGCAGCTTCGCGCATGGGCGTGAGGGTGCTGAGCGAACGCGAGGTGATGTGCGGGCGAATATTGGCAAGTAATGCGGGCGCCGCCAGGTTATCCAGGGTATTGAGTACGAACTGCAGGTTGTTGTTGCCCGTTGCCTGGCTGACAGCGTCGGCGAGTACATCGGTATCGGCAACCACCACGACCTCGATCCGGGCAGCCTTTTGCAAGCCGGGCGGCTGTCCGCTCAATCCGTCAGGAAATGCCGAATAGGCCGGCCCCTCGAGACGCGCGGCGATGACATGGCGCTGGCCTGAAGTGGAGGCTTCGTCAATCAGCGCGTCGAACTGCGTCGTTGAAGCGAAGCGCTCGGCGTCCAGCAGCGCAGACTGCCGAGAGCTTTGCAGCAGCGGGGTGAACGTCTTGCGATTTTTTCGGGCGCGCAAGATCGCGCCACTGCTTGATACGCTCAGGCTGTCGAGTTTCCAGGTGCTGATATCCTGAGCATTCATTGCCTGTCGTGGCAGTTTCAACCTGGCGGGGTGCAGCACGGTGGGCATGCCCGGGCCGAGCGATGCCGACGAGGCATACAGGCTGTCGACCAGCAGCTTGTTCGTGGGCATGCGTATGCCCCAGGCGTTCAACAGGCCATCGAGCCTGGAATCTACCGATACGGCTTCAGACCCCATCTCGCTTACCGGGTCGATGAAGATCATCAGCTTGCCGCCCCCCAGGACAAACTGTTCCATGGCGTAAAGCGCTTGTTCGGCAAGCGCCCTCGGTTGCACGACCATCAAGCTACCTATCGAGGCAGGCACCTGGGAGATGTTGGAGGCCAACTCTGTCAGGTTGAAATGCCCGCGCATCTGCTCCATCAGTTGACTGGCGGACTCATTCAACGGCAACCCGGACAGCAGGCCGACACTGGGCCGTTGAGGGTGCATCAACCGATAGATCAGTTGGCTGATCTGATACTCGAGCAGCGGTTCGTCCACGGGGTTGAACGCATCGATGCGTTGCATACCCTGGCCGGCACGCGTGCCTATAAGGCCAAGGAATCCTTGTGTGTCATTCAGGCCGAACAAGCTGGCTTTGTAGGCATCTTCGGAAAAAGGGGTTGGATCAATAATGTGCAGGTTGATCATGCCGTTGGCGGCCGCTTCGAATTCCTGGAGCAAATCCGCTATGCGTTGGCCGAAGCGTTTCACGGTTCGGCTTTTTTTGGGTGCTGTGAGCGAGTTGAAGTAATACAAGTCCAGTGGGCTTTCAAGCGTCGCGAGCAACTGCTGCGTCGAGGGTGATAACGTATGAATTTTCTGTCGTGAAAAGTCCCAGCGGGAATCGGGTAGTTTGTTTAGCCAGACCAGGTTGAATGCCAGGAACAGTAATAATATGACGACTAACGTCATACCCACACGAAGAGCGGATCGCATCAGCGACTTTCCTTAGCTGTTTTTATAGTTGAGTGTAACGATGGTTGCAGAAAGGAAGGCAACGATCATGCTGACAAAATATAAGCCGTCATGCAGTGTTATTTTGCCGTTGTCCATTGAACTGAAACGCGATATCGGGTCAAGTTTCATGATGCTGTCAACTATCCAGATCGGCGCTTGATGTTCAAGCGCATCCAGGACCGAAGACAGCCCACTGATGGTCAGCAGCAAACCCAGGGTGAGGAGAAAAATAATAATCCGCTGGTGCGTGAGTGCACATATAAAGCAACCGACCGATAGGTAACTTCCCGCCAGTAGCCAACTTGCCAGAAATTGTGATGCGATCACCCCGTTGTCGGGCGTTCCCAGAAAATGCGCGGCCGCCACTATAGGAAAATTCAACAATAGGGCAATGCTGCAGACCACCCAGGCTGCGAGGAATTTTCCGATCACGCGTTCTGCCGAGGTGAGGGGCAGGGTTTTCATCATGTCGCAAAAGCCGATGTTGCGTTCATCCGACCACAGTTGCATTGATAGGCTGGGTATCAACAGCAGGTAGAGCCAGGGGTGCAGTTCAAAAAAAGCCTGCAAGTCACTGCTGTCGCGCTCCATCCAGCGATGGGTATACAGCCCCAGCGTCGCACAAAGCACCAGGAAAAACGCCACGCTCAGGTAGGTGTGGGGGGTACTGGCATAGCTGGCGAGTTGGCGTTTGAATATGAGGGGCAGCAGTTTCAAGAGGATACCTCGTGGCTCAGATGGTGAACGACATCGTTCAGGCGACCTGGCTCCAGATGCAGTGACGTGATGTTCCAGCCGCGATGGGTGATGAGTGAATTGATGGCGGGGAAGATGGCGTGCCCGGGCATGGCCAGAACCGTCACCTTGCCCGGGTTTTGACGGTCTTCCTCGATGCCGGCAACGCCGGGCAGTACGGCAAGGGCGAGTAAATCCGGGGGCGGATCCGCTGCGAGCGTCACCGCTTGGAAGTGCCGGGAGCAGCGCTGCAAGTCCGCCAGCGAAGAGTCGGCAATCAGTCGCCCGCCCGCGATTACCAGGGCGCGGGTGCAAATCTCGGACAGCGCGTCGTAATGGCGGGAGGCGATGATGATGCTCATTTCTTCGTTCAGGGACTGAACAAGCGCCCTGAATTTGAGCTGTTGCTCGGTGTTCAGTCCTTCGGTGGGCTCGTCCAGGAGGAGGACGCTGGGGGAGTGCAAAATGGCTTGTGCAATCGCGACGCTGCGCTTCACGTCAAGGCTGAGTACATCGATGGGGCAGTTGAGTACGGGGTGTAGCTCCAGTCGCATGGCGACCCGGTCGACGTGCCGGCGTTTTTCGGCACCCCTGAACCCTCGAGCGGCGGCCACAAAGTTGAGGATGCTTTTGACCGACAGCGTGTGATGGGTTATGCCCCCCTGGAGCTGGTAACCGACGGCTTGCCTGGCGAGAGTTGAATGGGTTTGGGTACTCAGGCCCTGAATGCTGACGTGCCCACGGGTGGGCCTGGCCATGCCGGAAATCAAATTCAGCAACGTTGTTTTACCGGCGCCATGCTCTCCCAGCAATCCCACGCATTCATGGCGTTGGGCACAGAACGAAAAGTCGCTTATCACGCTTTTCTTGCCCAGGTACTTTGTCAGGTTGCTGACTTCGATCATAGGTTTACCGAATCAATTGGGCGGTGCCTGAAGAATGTTTAGTTGTGGTGTCGGTGCGTTAAAAAGATTACGTTCAAATACCTGCTCTTGGGAACGCTGGGCTCACTTAATAAGTAAAGTCCTACGTTTGATTTGATAACGCGCTGAAACAATTGTGTTGTTCTGAATACTTAATAATGGTCGGATATTTGTCTGACATTTATATAAGGTTTTCTTTTTGCAATGAGGCCTGACTGCCATGATGCTTCTACGTACCCTTGTTCTTGAGCGCAGCGGCGAGGATGCTCCCGTCAACGGCGCACTGTTGTGCGGCTTTGCGGTCAAACAGACATCCTCCAACTTCCTGGTATATAGCCTTGATGAAGAAGCCGAACCCGGTCATTCCAGGGTGTATATCGCCGCCTTGCGCAAAAAACTCGAACGGTATTTTCTTGGCGGGGTTGAGTCCAAGGAGGACTTGCAAGTAGCGATGCAAGTCTTTAAGCAAATTCTGATGATGGCGGCGGCATCCGGCAATAAGGACGCTGCCGTCACCGAGTCTCAGGTTCCGTTTCACTTCATTGATCTGAAAGGCTGCAGATTGCCGCCTGCCAGGCCCGAAGATCATCACTCAGTGATCGTCAAGAAAGCCCTGGTGATGAAGGTGATTACATTGGGCATGTCCGCCCCCGCTGCGCCTGCCATCGAAAGCAGCGCGGTCATCGTGCCGTCGATCCGCTTTTCATCGCAAATGGTTGCACCGCCGCGGGGCAAGAGTGAGCCGGAGCCCGTCCCGAGGCCTGTGGATGAAGTGTGTGTTGAAGAGCCGCCGCCTCCGCCGGTCACGGTACCCGAAGTGGCGCGGGTGCCGGTCGAACCCAGCGCGCCGATTGCTCAGGCAGACCCCATCGAAATGCCGTCGCAACCCCGCTCCTCCAGGGAGAATACCTCCATTCTCGAGATAGACAGCACGCTGAGCAATCTGGCCAGGGTCGCCCAGGAACTGACACAGAAGAAACAGGCTGTCATCGAGCGCGAAGAGATGCTCGAACAGTGGCAGGCTCGATTGCAGCAACAGCAGAATCAGCAGGATGAAAGAAGCCGGGCGTTGGACCAGCAGCATTCGCGCCTGCAGGAGCAAGCACTGGAAGTGAGCCAAAAGACCGAAAAGATGGTGTTGATGATGTCGCAGCTATCGCTGATGCGACAGCGCCTGCAAGGCACGCTCGTTGAACTGGACCAGGTCCTCGACGGGCAGGGCTGAGTCACTGTCGGGCTGGATACTTTGCGCCGTTGATTTATGATCGATCCCCGCCGGCCGACGCCAGGGTATGATGCCCTGGTCTGTCGACACTATTGGACATTGCCTGGGGATGCACGCGTTTGAGTACCAAGCTGATAACCAAAGAAGGCCATGAAGCGCTGAAAAAGGAGCTGGACTACCTCTGGCGTGAAAAGCGCCCGGACACCACGCGCAAGGTGACGTGGGCAGCTTCCCTGGGAGATCGCAGCGAAAACGCGGATTACCAGTACAACAAGAAGCTGTTGCGTGAGATCGATCGGCGGGTGCGCTACCTGCGCAAACGCCTCGAAGATATGCGCGTGGTGGAATACATGCCCGAGCAGGAGGGCAAGGTGTTTTTCGGTGCGTGGGTCGATGTCGAAAACGAGCAGGGCGAGACCAAGCGTTTCCGCATTGTGGGTTATGACGAGATCTATGACCGGATGGATTACATCTCTATCGACTCCCCCATGGCACGTGCGCTGCTGCGCAAAGAGGTAGACGATGAAGCCATCGTACAAACCCCCGGCGGTGAGGTGTGCTGGTGGATTACCCGGATCGAATATGTGAAATAGCAACTGATGGCCCTTGCCGGAGCAAGGGCCATCAGTGTTTCAGCCCTCGCGCAGTACCGTCAGCGGGCTGGCGTTGAGCGCACGACGCGTGCCGAACACCCCGGCGGCACCGATCAGCGCCGCACCGATCAGCGGCAACAGCAGTAGCCAGGGGTGAGGGTGCCAGGTCAGGTCAAAGGCGTAGCGGTACAGCACCCAGGTCACCAGTTCCGTGCCCAGTGCCGCCAGCAAACCGCTGACCGCCCCCAGCAGGCCGAACTCGATGCGCCGGGCCTTGACCAGCAACCTGCGCTCGGCACCCAGCGCACGCAGCAGCGCCCCTTGGCGGATGCGCTCATCCAACGTGGCCTGCAAGCCGGAAAACAGCACGGCCATGCCGGCAGCGAGCACGAACAGCAGCACGTATTCCACCGCCAGGGTCACCTGGGCAAGGATGCTGCGCAGTTGTTCCAGCAGCGCCTCGACCTGCAGGATGGTGACGGCCGGGAAGGCGCGGGACAGGTCGACGATCTGTTGGTCATGCCCAGGCGCCAGGTAGAAGCTGGTCAGGTAGGTGGTCGGCAAATCCTTCAAGGTGCCCGGTTGGAAGATCATGAAGAAGTTGGGCTGGAAGTTGTCCCAGTTGATGGTCCGAAGGCTGGTGACCCGTGCCTCGCGATTCTCCCCGCCAATGGTGAAGACCAGATGGTCGTCGAGCTTGAGCTTCAGGCTTTCAGCCACCTTGGCTTCCACCGAGACCCCAGGCACGCCATCGCCCGGTTGCGCGGTCCACCAGGTGCCCGCCGTCAGTACATTACCCTGGGGTAAATCTGCGGCCCAGGTCAGGCTCAGGTCCCGTTGCACCGCGCGATCGCCGCTGGAGTCCTTGCTGACAATCTCCTGTACGGGCTCGCCGTTGATGCTGATCAGCCGGCCGGGTATGACGGGGTAAAGCGGTGCCGATTGCGCCTGCACGTCCAGAAGGCGCGCGCCAAACGCCTCTTTGTCGGCCGGCAGGATATTCAGCGCGAAGTAGTTGGGCGCATCCTTGGGCAACTGGTTCTGCCAGGTGTCGAGCAGCTCGCCGCGTAGCAGGGCGATCAAGCCCATGGACAGCAGGATCAAGCCAAACGCCAGGGACTGGCCGGCTGCCGCCAATGGATGGCGCAGCAATTGGCCCAGGCCCAGGCGCCAGGGCAGGGAGGCCCGTGCGAGTAAGCGGCGCAGGCTTTGCAATAACAACAGCAGCAAGCCACCGAGGATCAATGCCGCTACCACGCCGCCGCCCAGTAATGCGAAGGTCAGCACCAGATCAAGGCTCAGTCGCCACATGATCAGGCCCAGGGCAAAGAGCGCCGCGCCGTACACCATCCAGGTGCTCGAGGGGATCGGCAGCAGGTCGCGACGCAATACCCGCAACGGCGGCACCCGGCCCAGC
>NZ_CVTX01000066.1:0-3514 GCF_900005715.1 Pseudomonas sp. 34 E 7 | reverse complement strand
GCAACAGCAGCACGGCATTTTGCCCGCGAAACAAGTCTTCGAAACTGAAGTGCTGCAACAGGCTCACCGCCGCCTCGTATTCCTGCGCCAGCAGCGCCTGCTCGAAGGCGGCCTGCCAGTCCTGCTCGGCACTGAACCACTGGCAGGCGCGCCGGTGCCAGGCGCGCTTGGCCGGCCAGGGCTCTTCGCGCAGCAGGCGCGCCAGGGGGGCAAATATCTGCAGCCCATCGGTGCTGCCTTCCCAGGGCTGGATAAACGCACCGAGCGCTTGCAGCTCGCGCAGGTACTGAGCACCGTCACCAAAGCCGAACAGATGTTCACACAGGCCCGCATTGAAGCGCGGCAGGTTGGCGAGCACCCGCCAGGCTTCGGCCAACTCCGCCGGCAAGCTGTTGAACACTTCGTGTTGCAGATAATCGAGCAAGGTTTTATCGGCATGGCCGTCATTGAGTAACGCGATGCGCGCGCCGGCACACCAGCCTGCGCTGAATTGCATGACACTCTCGACAGTCTGCCCAGGCCCGAGCAATGCCTGGATTTCCGTAGCATTGAAGGCCAGTTCAGCGCTGCCGCACTCCAGCAATTCGTCATCGAGCAGCAGCCGCGGCCAATTGCACGATGGCCGGCGTCGCGCGCCCAGCCACCAGGTCAGCGCCGGGCTGCTGGCGGCAAGCAACCGGTCCAGCAAGGCGTCCAGCTCGGGCGCCGGCAGGCGGCAGAAATCATCCAGGCACACCCACGCCGTGGGTTGCCAGCGCCCCAGATCCAGCAATAACGTGGTTTCATCGGTGTAGGGCAACCCAAGGCTGTGGGCCAGGCGCCGGGAAAAATCATCAGGGCACGCCACGCCACCATTGAGTGCCAACCAGTACACCTGGCAGCCGGGCGGCGCCTGCAGTGCACATTCGGCGAGCAGCGCACTCTTGCCACTGCCAGCCGGCGCACACAACAACTTCACACGCGCCGGCGCCGCGAGCAACGCTGCGGCCAGGCGCGGGCGCAGCACATGGTGGGCGGACAGCCGAGGCATGAATCCAGGACGGTCCAGGCAGCGTGTCAGGGCGGTCATTGCTGCATCCTGCTTTTTTATTGTGATGCAACCCTAGTCCTGTGGTGGGCGGTTGTTGAAGAAGTATTCAGCGGGGTGATTAAGGACCATGCACAAAACCCGATGTGTAGGGGGTTTGATCGTTCCCACGCTCCGCGTGGGAATGCCGCCTGGGACGCTCCGCGTCCCGCCGACAACTCAACGCGTACAGGTGACGCAGAGCGTCACGCGATGCATTACCACGCGGAGCGTGGGAACGATCACATTGCATTTGAGTCGAGGATCAGCGCACGCCTTCGGACCTGAGCGCCGCCGGGGTGTAATCCGCCGCCTTGGCCGCGAAGCCGAACACGAAGCTGCTCTTCTCCTCGTTCTTCATGCCCAGTGCGAGGTAGCGTCCGGCAATCAGGTCGTAGAGGGTTTCCACGGTGTAGGCCGGCACCTGGTGGTCGTAATAGAACTGCGCATGGCCTTCGGCGACGCGCCACAGTTGGCCGCGACCGTCGTAGTGGTCCACCAGGGCGACCTGCCAGCTGTCTTCGTCGATGTACATGTGGCGCTTGGCGTAGATGTGCCGCTCGCTCGGCTTGACGGTGCCGACCACTTCCCAGACGCGATGCAGCTCATAGCGAGTCAGGTCCTGGTTGATATGCCCGGCCTTGATGATGTCGTCGTACTTGAGGGTGGGCGAGTCGAGCTTGTAGCTGTTGTAAGGGATGTACAGCTCCTTCTTGCCCACCAGTTTCCAGTCATAGCGGTCGGGCGCGCCGGAGAACATGTCGAAGTTATCCGTGGTGCGCAGGCCGTCGGAGGCGGTGCCCGGCCCGTCATACGACACCTGCGGCGCGCGCCTTACACGGCGCTGGCCGGCGTTGTAGATCCAGGCCAGGCGCGGCTCCTTCACCTGGTCGAGGGTTTCGTGCACCAGCAGCACATTGCCGGCCAGCCGCGCCGGCGCGGTGACCGATTGCTTGAAATAACTCAGCACGTTGGCCGCCTTGGCCGGGTCGATATCGGGGATGGACTGGGGCACCGCGACTTCTTCTTCGAAGCGGATCGGCGTGTAGCTGCCGTTGGTCTGGGGCGTGGCCTGGGTGATGATGCGGCGCAGGTTGCCGCCGTGGTAGCGGGTGATGTGGTTCCACAACACCTCTACGCCATTTTTCGGGATCGGGAACGCGTAGTAACGGTTACCGGTGAAATTTTCCAGACCGTTGCCGTCGTTGATCGCCTTGACGTTGAGGGCGCTGCGCTTGATCGACTCGTAGACATCGGCCGGCAGGTTGACCGTACGGTGGCTCGGGTACACCGGGATCTTGTAGGTCTCGGGGTAGCGCTTGAACATCGCCACCTGGCCGTCTGAAAGCTTGTCCTTGTACTTGTCGACGGTGGCGGCGGTGATCACAAACAGCGGCTTTTCAGCGGCGAACGGGTCGGCGAGAAAGCCCTTGCTGTCCACCGCGCCGGCGTTTTTCGGGATGCCTCCGGTCCAGGCCGGGATCGAGCCATCGGCGTTGCCGGCTTTTTCGGCGCCGACCGGGGTAAGTGTGGTGCCAAGCTTGGCGGCTTCTTGCGGCGATACCGCTGCCATCACGTGGGCGGCCAATAGACTCAGGGCCAGCACTGCAATTGTCTTACGCATAAGTTCTTGTCCTTCTTTTAAGCCAAATCAGAAGTTCACGCCGAAGCTGAGGGCGAGGAAGTCGCGGTCGGTCAGGGTGTTGTAGTCGCCGCCAAAGAAGTCGGTGTAGCTGAGGCTGGCGGTGTAGGTGCTGCGGTAGTCCGCGTCCACGCCGACGCTGATGGCCTTGGCGCCTTTGTTGAAAATCCCGTTGGGGCCGTAGCCGGCGACGTCATGGGACCAGGACAGGTTGGGCTTGAGGTTCACCCCGGCAATCGCGTTGTTGTAGTCAAGGATTGCCCGTGCGCGGTAGCCCCAGGAGGTGGAGGTGACGAAACCGTCGGTGTCACCCTGGAACCCATAGGCGCCGTACACCGAGTCGCGGCCATAGCGCAGTCTAGTTTTATCTTCCAGGCCGGCGACATGCACCACGGCCGCTTCGCCCACCAGGGTCAGGCGCTCGGCGCCCAGCACCTGGTCGAAGAACTGGGTCATGGTGCTTTGGATCTGGGTGATTTCCTTGCGGCGGTAGCCTTTGTTGTCGGCGCCAAACGAACTGCGGATGGGTGACGCGGTATTGCCGGCAATCGGGTTGACCAGCGCCAGGGTCAGGTCGGTGGTGTTGAGTTGCACGGGCGCATTGGGTCGATAGCTGATTTCGCCGGTCCACGCCGTGCCGGTGGGCAAGGTGGTGGAGAAGCTGGCGCCGAACAAGCGGATATCTTCCGGGTAATCCAGGTAGTACCGGCCACGGCCGAGCATGGTGCTCTGGGCCAGCGCCCCGCCCAGGCCCGGCGGGGCGGCGGCACCAATGGCGCCGATGGTCGCAAGGTTGGTATTGGCGG
>NZ_CVTX01000007.1:0-806 GCF_900005715.1 Pseudomonas sp. 34 E 7 | reverse complement strand
GGCGGCCACGCTGCACGCCGACGGCGCGGTGACCCTGCGCAACGTGCCCGCCTATCGCTATCGCCGGCACGTCTCAGTGCAGGTGCCCGGCCACGGCGCGGTGGTGGGTGATATCGCCTGGGGCGGCAATTGGTTTTTCCTGGTGTCCGACCACGGCCAGGCGCTGCAGATGAGCAACGTCGACGCCCTCACCGACTACACCTGGGCCATGCTCAAGGCCCTTGAAGCCCAGGGCATCTACGGCGAAGACGGCGCGCTGATCGACCACATCGAACTGTTCGCCGACGACACTGAGGCCGACAGCCGCAACTTCGTGATGTGCCCCGGCAAGGCCTATGACCGCTCCCCCTGCGGCACCGGCACCAGCGCCAAGCTCGCCTGCCTGGCGGCCGACGGCAAACTCGGCCCCGGTGAACCCTGGGTCCAGGCCAGCATCACCGGCAGCCAATTCCAGGCCCGCTACGAATGGGACGGCGAGCGCGTACGCCCGTTCATCACTGGCCGCGCCCACATGACCGCCGACAGCATCTTGCTGATCGACGAGCAGGACCCGTTTGCCTGGGGCATCTGAGCCCTTCCCCCCTACTCAATACCAAGGAGTCAGCACCATGAGCGACAACATCTTCACCGGTTGCATGCCCGCCCTGATGACGCCGTGCACCCCCGCGCGCAAACCGGACTTCGATGCCCTGGTGGCCAAGGGTCGCGAATTGATCGATATCGGCATGAGCGCCGTGGTGTATTGCGGTTCCATGGGCGATTGGCCGCTGCTCACTGAAGCCGAGCGCCAGGAAGGCGTGGCGCGC
>NZ_CVTX01000088.1:0-7119 GCF_900005715.1 Pseudomonas sp. 34 E 7 | reverse complement strand
GACCTGCCCGGCAAAGCGGCCAAACCCGAGGCGCCCACCGCGCCCGCCGACACCCGTTGCTTCCCGATCAAAGACATCGAACTCAAAGGCGCCGACAGCCTGCCGGCCTCCGAGCGCGAGCGCCTGCTCAAGCCCTATGTCGGCCAATGCCTGGGCGTGTCCCAGCTCAACGACCTGCTCAAGGCCATCACCGACTACTACCTCGGCAAAGGCCGCGTCACCAGCCGCGCCTACCTGCCGCAGCAAGACCTCTCCACCGGCCACCTGCAAGTGCTGGTGGTGGAAGGCAAGCTCGAAGCCTTGCGCAGCGCCGAAGGCAGCACCGTGACCGAACGCGAACTGGCCATGGCCTTTCCCGGCAAGGTCGGCGAAGCGCTGAACCTGCGTGAAATCGAGCAACTGGTGGACCAGCTCAACCGTCTGCCGTCCAAACAGGCGCAGATGGAACTGACCCCCGGCAAGCAAGTCGGCGGCAGCGACGTGGTGGTCAAGAACACCGCGCAAAAGCCCTGGCGCGCCAGCCTGTCGCGCAATAACGACGGCCAGAAAAGCACCGGCGAACAGCAATGGGGCGCCGGCCTTGAATGGGACAGCCCGCTGGGCCTGGGCGACCAGTTGATTCTGCGCGGCGGCCATGACGCCATCAGCGACCACCAGAAAACCTCGAAAAACACCATGCTCTATTACAACGTGCCGTGGGGCTGGTGGAACTTCAGCTACACCTACAGCGAGAGCGACTACCGCACCTTCGGCGTGACCGACGACTTCAAATACAAGCAGGACGGCGACAACCAGAACCACCAACTGCGCGCCGAACGGGTCATCCACCGCGATGACGTGAGCAAGACCTCGGTCAACGTCGGCCTCGCGCACCTGCGCACCAACAACTACATCCTCGACGTGCGCACCGCGCCTAGCAGCAACCGCCTCAGCGAACTGCAACTGGGCGTCAACCACGGTCGGCGTATCGGCACAGCCTTCGTCAACCTGGACCTGGGCATGCAAAACGGCATCGGCCTGCTCGACGCCCAGTCCCAGGAAGAGCGCGACGCCTTCGGCCGCCGCCAGCCGAACTCGCGCTACCGCAAATACACCGCCACCGTCAGCTACCTGCAACCGTTCAGTCTGTGGGGCGAGTCGTTCAGCTTCAGCAGCCTGGCCACCGGTCAACGCAGTGAAGACCCGCTGTTCTCGCCCCAGCGCATGAGCCTCGGCGGCTCGGCTTCGGTGCGCGGTTTCAAGGACCAGTTGCTGACCGGCGACAGCGGCGGCTACTGGCGCAACGAAGTGCGCTGGGCGCGCCCGGTGACCCTCGACTGGATGCGCCCGGCCTTCTTCGAATACGGCGCCAGCGTCGGCTACGACCAGGGCGTGATCCGCAACGACCGCTACAACGACAACGTTCATGGCCGCGTGTCCAGCAACTCCCTGGAGCTGTTCGCCCGAGGCAAGAACGTCAGCACCAGCGTGACCTTTGCCCACTCGCTGGAAAAACCCGGAGTCGTCACCGAGCGCGAAGCGCCGATCTACTTCCGCCTGGATTTGTTCCTGTAATTCAACGTTGCGCCGCAGCGAGAAACTGAAAATGGACGTTCGACAATTTGCCTTCCTGGCCCGCCAACCTTCCGCCGCCCTGAAGCCGCGAAACGCGTTCTTCGGCCTGCCCAAACGCGGGCTGGCGCTGATCCTCGCCAACGCGCTGTTCTGGCAGCCGCTGCTGGCCCAGGCCGAGGGCATCGTGGTCAGTGCGCCAGGTACCACGGTGGGCGCGGCGGGCAATGGCGTGCCGGTGGTGAACATCGCCACACCGAACGGCGCAGGCTTGTCCCATAACCAGTTCCAGCAGTACAACGTCGGCCCCAACGGCGTGATTCTCAACAACGCCAACGGCGCGCTGCAAAACACCCAACTGGGCGGGATCATTGTCGGCAACCCCAACCTCAAGGGCGGCGCGGCCAGCGTCATTCTTAACGAAGTCAACGGCGGCAGCGCCAGTCAGTTGCGCGGTTATACCGAAGTGGCGGGGCAGTCGGCCAAGGTCATCGTGGCCAACCCGTACGGCGTGACGTGCAGCGGTTGCGGCTTTATCAATACGCCCAACGTGACCCTGACCACGGGTAAGCCGGTCATCGACCCGACCGGCCAGTTGAAAAGCTACCAGGTCGATGGCGGCGCCGTGACCATCGATGGCGAAGGCCTGAACGCCAGCAACGTCGACCGCTTCGACATCATCACCCGCTCGGCCAGGATCAACGCGCAAATCAACGCCCGCGAACTCAACGTCATCGCCGGGCGCAACGACGTCGATGCACAAAGCCTGAAAACCACCGCCCGCGCCGATGACGGCAGCGCCAAACCCGAGCTGGCGATCGACTCGTCGGCCCTGGGCGGCATGTACGCCGGCGCGATCAAACTGGTGGGCACCGAGGCCGGTGTGGGCGTGAAGCTTGATGGCACCCTGGCGGCCAGTGGTGGGGATATCCAGCTTGATGCCAATGGGCGCTTGAGCATGGCGCAGACCGCTGCCAGCGGCGCAATCAATGTCAAAGCCGCCAGCCTTGACGCCCAGGGACCAATTTATGCCGGTACCGCTCTGGAGGTGCAAACCCAGGGCGATCTCAACAGTCGCAAAAGCCTGGCCGCACGTGACCGCATTGCGCTGTCCAGCGGCGGCACGCTGACCAACGCAGACATCATCGAAGCCGGCGTCAACGCCGATAACACCCGCAACACCACAGGCGACGTCAGCCTGCGCGGCCAGGCCATCAACAACAACGGCGCCAGCGTGATCGCCAGCCGCAGCTTGAGCGTCGATTCCCAGGCCTTGAACAACCAGGGCGGCACCCTCAGCGCCCGGCAAGGCGCCCGCGTGACGGCGGCGGCCGTCGATAACCGCAACAACGGACGAGTCCTCAGCAACACCGCGCTGGCTATCGACGCCGGCGCGCTGCAGAACGGCCAGGGCGGATTGATCGCCAGTAACGGGCCGCTGACTGCCACGCTGGGCACGGTGCAAAATACCGGCGGCGAAATCTCCAGCCTGGACACTGCCAACCTGACGGTGACCACCCTGGACAACGTCGCGGGCCTGGTCACGGCGGGCAAGGCGTTGAGCCTCAACGCCGGCACGCTCGACAACCAGAACGGGCGCGTCACCAGCCAGGGCGTTCTTCACCTCACCGGTAATCGCCTGGACAACCGCCAGAAAGGCCTGGTCGCCAGCACCGGCGGCGTGCAGATCGACGTCGCCAACATCGACAACCGCAACGGCGAGCTCTCCAGCCGTGCGGGCGTGGCGGTGAACGGCACGCAACTGGATAACAGCGATGGCGGCCTGGTAGTGGCCGGCACTGGGCTGAACCTGAACGTCGATCAATTGCTCAACCGCAACCAGGGCCTGATCAGCAGCGAAGGGCTGCTCACCGTGACCACGGGCACCCTGGTCAACCGTGGTGGCGCGCTCTCCAGCGCCGGCCCGCTGAGCATCGGCGCCCGTGACGCGGTGGACAACCAGGGCGGGCGCCTGGTGACTGACGGCACCCTGACCCTGACCAGCGCAAGCGTCGACAACAGCCAACAAGGCACCCTGAGCGCGCGCCAGGCCGCGCACATCAGCACCGCCGACCTGAACAACCAGCAAGGCGGGCAGATCACCAGCGCGCAGGCCCTGACCCTGGACCTCAACCGTGGTCAGTTCAACAACCAGAGCGGGCTGATCAACGCGCCGTTGCTGATGCTCAACAACCTCAAGGATGTGCATAACCAGGGCGGCGAGATTTCCAGCAGCCAGGCCTTCACACTCACCGCCGACAACCTCGATAACAGCAGCGGCAAACTGCTGAGCAACGCCGCCCTGACTCTGCGCATCGGCCAGGCCCTGGCTAACGTCAAGGGTATGATTGCTGCGGCTGCGGTTGACGCAAGCGCCGCCAGCCTGGACAACAGCGGCGGCACCCTCACCAGCCGTGGCGACACCCTGCTCAACGTGAGCGGCCCATTGGCCAACCAGGCCCAGGGCCTGATCAACGCAGCCAACCTTCTGAGCATCAATACCGCGAGCCTGGCCAACCAGAACGGCTCGCTGCTGGGCAGCGCGATTGCCCTGGACTTCGGCACCGCCACCGGCGACCTGAACAACACCGGTGGCCTGATCACCACCGCCGGCAACCTGAGCATCAACCACCTGCGTGACCTCGGCAACCAGGGCGGCGAACTCTCCAGCGCGCAAACCCTGAACCTCAAAGGCCGCACGTTGAATAACAGCAACGGCAAGCTGATCAGCAATAACCTGTTGGTGCTCAATGCCGAAAACCTGATCAACCAGAATGGCCTGATGTCCGGCTGGCAGGGTTTGACGGTCAGCGGTGCGAACCTGGATAACCGTAACGGCGGCACCTTGTCGAGCCGATACGGCGACCTCAATGCCACGCTGACCGCCAGCCTGCTCAACAGCGCAGGCGGCGCGTTGGTCAGCCAGAAAGCCTTGACCGTCAACGCGGGCGAACTGGACAACAGCAACAAAGGCGTACTTTCCAGCGCGGCCGGGCAGACGCTTACCGTCGGCGGCTTGCTGAACAACGCCCAGGGCGGCGTGATCGACAGCGGCGCGGCCTTGAGCCTGAACACGCAAAACCTGGACAACAGCGCCGGCAGTATCAGTGGCGGCACCGCCACCACCCTCGACCTGCTCGCCACCCTGACCAACACCAACGGCAAACTGGCCAGCGGCGGCCCACTGCTGATCAGCCGCGCGGCGCAGATCAACAACCAGGGTGGCCAGATTGCCAGCCAAGGCTTGTTGACCCTGCTGACCGGCGGCCTGGACAACCGCAACCGTGGCACCCTGGCCGCCAACGAACGCTTGAGCCTGACCGCCGGCGGCCTGGTGCAGAACGGCAACGACGGCTTGATCTACAGCCAGAACGCCGACCTGCTGCTCAGCGCCAACCGCCTGGACAATGGCAAGGGCACCGTGCAAAGCCAGGGCGGCATGACCGCCAACGTGGCCGACACGCTGGATAACCAGAGCGGCAAACTGATTGCCCAGGCCGGTGACTTGCATGTCAACGCGGCCAGCCTCGACAACCGTGGCGGCACCCTCGCCAGCCTCAAGGCCGCATTGCAAACCCAAGTGGTCGGCGTGCTGCGCAACGGTTACGACCTCAATAACAACCGCCAGGGCGGCGTGATGCAGGGGCAAAGCCTCAACCTGCAAGCCGGCAGCGTAGACAACTACGGCGGGCGCATCGCCGCGCAGGGCGGCAACGCGTTGGTCACCACCGGCAACTTCGACAACCGCAACGGCGGGCTCTATGCCAAAGGCCTGATGCGCGTGGTCGGGCATGACTTCGATAACAGCGGTGACAACGATGGCCAGATCGCCGGCCAACAGATCGACCTGGACCTCAGCGGCGCGTTGAATAACCGCCTGGGCATCATCGAAAGCGAATCCACCCTCAAGGTCCGTGCCGCCAGCCTGGACAACCAGACCGGTCGCCTGCGCGCACTGGGTAACAGCGGCACCACCGAGTTCGCCATTGGCGGGCTGTTCGACAACCGCAACGGCGTGCTGGAAACGGCCAACACCAACCTGACCCTGGACGCCGACCGCCTGCAGAACCTCGGCGGCAATGTGCTGCATGTGGGCACCGGCACCTTCGGCATCGCGCCGCGCAATCTCAACGATGTAGGCGGCAGCCTGGTCACCCGTGGCGACCTGACCATCGCCCAGGACACCTGGACCAACAGCAGCGTGATCCAGGCCGGGCAACTGACCGTCAACGTCAACAGCCTCGAACAGACCGCGACCGGTCAATTGCTCGGCGCCCGACGCTTTATCGGCAGCGGTGGCAACTGGTCCACCAACGGCCTTATCGCCAGCGACGGCGACCTTGACCTGAGCTTGAGCGGCGCGCTGAACAGCAGCGGGCGCATCAGCAGCCTGGGCAAACTGAACCTGACCGCCGCCCAGGCCAACTTGAGTGACACCGCCAGCATCGCCGGCGGTGGCGTGACCCGCGCCACCCTCAGCGGCACCCTGAACAACCGCGGCCGCCTGACCTCGGCCACCGACCTGCTGATCAACGCGGGCGCGCTCAACAACTTCGCCACGCTCGGCAGCGGGCAAACGCTCACGGTCAACACCGGCGCATTGCTCAACGACCACGGCCTGATCTTCAGCGGCGCCGACATGAGCCTGCGCGTGGCGTCGCTGAACAACAGCTACGGCGACCTCTACAGCATGGGCAACCTGAGTGTCGATCGCGACGGCAAGGGCGGCCTGGCCGACAGCATTATCAACAGCTCATCGAGCATGCAAAGTGACGGTGACCTGACCCTCACCGCCGCTACGATCAAAAACGAACGTGCGGTACTCACCGTCAACGACGCGGGTGTCTACACCGCCTCGGCCACCGAGGGCGCGTGCATCAAGTACGTCAACGCCGGTGACTGCAAAGCAGGCGGCACCCCGCGCAACTACGTGTGGGAGTTGCTGACCCGCGACAAGCTGGAAGTGACAGCCGCCAGTGCCGGTTCGAGTATCACCGCCGGGCGCAACATGACCCTGGCGGGTGGCGACCTGCTCAACAGCAGCAGCTCGATCGCGGCCGGCGGTAACTTCACCGCGCGCCTGAACAACCTGGTCAACACCGGCATCGAAATCGGCGAGACCGAGACCTATCGTCTTTTCACGTCAGAGCGCACCAAGCACCCTGGACGCTGGTTCGATGCAGCCGCCGCACTCACCAACAAATACTGGTACAAAAGCGCCGGTTACAACCCCAATGACCTCGGCGGCCTTGAGGCCACGGTGGCCAACTTCATCGGCATGATGGAGATCGAGCGCACCCAGTTCGGCAAAGTCACCAAAATCGCCAGCGATGATCAGCGTTACGCTGCCGTGATTCAGGCTGGCGGCGCGGTGGACGTCAAGGCGCAGGCCGGTATCGACAACAGCGTGGTGCGCCCGGGTTACACCTACATCGGGGCGGGTGCAAAAACCACCACCGGCGCAACCGGCGCCAGTGCCGCCAACGGTTACTCGACCCGCGTCACCCTCAACGCGCAATTGCCTGCGGACCTGGCCCAGCAGCAGATCAACCCGCTGAGCTTGCCCGG
>NZ_CVTX01000168.1:105549-118259 GCF_900005715.1 Pseudomonas sp. 34 E 7 | reverse complement strand
GTGATCAAGATCGCCGTGCCGGATGGCGAGAAAACCCTGTCGGCCATCGACAGCCTGGCCGCCAACGGCGCCAAGGGCTTTGTGATCTGCCCGCCGGATGTGTCCCTCGGCCCGGCAATTGTCGCCAAGGCTAAGGTCAACGGCCTCAAAGTGATGGCCGTGGACGACCGCTTTGTCGATGCCAAGGGCAACTTCATGGAAGACGTGCCGTACCTGGGCATGGCCGCGTTTGAAGTGGGCCAGAAACAGGGCGCCGCCATGGCCGCCGAAGCGAAAAAACGCGGCTGGGACTGGAAGGACACCTACGCGGTGATCAACACCTTCAACGAACTCGACACCGGCAAGAAACGCACCGACGGCTCGATCAAATCTCTGGAAGAAGCCGGCATTCCCAAGGACCATATCCTCACCGCCGCGCTTAAAACCCTCGACGTGCCCGGCAGCATGGACGCCACCAACTCGGCCCTGGTCAAGCTGCCCAGCGGCGCGAAAAACCTGATCATCGGCGGCATGAACGACAACACCGTGCTCGGTGGCGTACGTGCCACTGAAAGCGCCGGCTTCAAGGCCGCCAACGTGATCGGCATCGGCATCAATGGCACCGACGCCATCGGCGAATTGAAGAAAGCCGACAGCGGCTTCTTCGGCTCGATGCTGCCAAGCCCGCATATCGAGGGCTACAACACCGCGCTGGCGATGTACGAGTGGGTCACCACCGGTAAAGAGCCCGCCAAATACACCGCCATGGACGAAGTGACCCTGATCACCCGCGCCAATTTCCAGGAAGAACTGACCAAGATCGGGCTGTGGAAATGACCGCTGCGGCCCTGCGTTTTGACGGTATCGGCAAAACCTTCCCTGGGGTCAAGGCGCTCGATGGCATCAGCTTCACCGCGCACCCGGGGCAAGTGCACGCCCTGATGGGCGAGAACGGTGCGGGTAAATCGACGCTGCTGAAGATCCTCGGCGGCGCCTATATTCCCAGCAGCGGCACGGTGCAGATCGGCGAGCAGACCATGGCCTTCAAGAACGCCGCCGACAGCATTGCCAGCGGCGTGGCGGTGATCCATCAGGAGCTGCACCTGGTGCCGGAAATGACCGTGGCCGAGAACCTGTTCCTCGGGCATTTGCCGTCGCGTTTTGGCGTGGTCAACCGCGGCGTGCTGCGCCAGCAGGCGCTGGCGTGCCTCAAGGGCCTGGCCGATGAAATCGATCCCCAGGAAAAGCTCGGGCGCCTGTCCCTGGGCCAGCGCCAACTGGTGGAAATCGCCAAGGCGCTGTCCCGCGGCGCCCATGTGATTGCCTTCGATGAACCGACCAGCAGCCTGTCCGCCCGCGAAATTGATCGCTTGATGGCAATCATCACGCACCTGCGCGATGAGGGCAAAGTGGTGCTCTATGTCTCCCACCGCATGGAAGAAGTGTTCCGTATCTGCACTGCGGTCACGGTGTTCAAGGACGGGCGCTTCGTGCGCACCTTCGAGGACATGAGCGCGCTGAGCCACGATCAGTTGGTGACCTGCATGGTCGGCCGCGATATTCAGGACATCTACGACTATCGCCCGCGCGAGCACGGCGACGTCGCCCTGAACGTCGACGGACTGCTCGGTCCCGGCCTGCGCGAACCGATCAGTTTCAACGTGCGCAAAGGCGAAATCCTCGGCCTGTTCGGCTTGGTGGGGGCAGGGCGCACGGAACTGTTCCGCCTGCTCAGCGGCCTGGAGCGTGCCAGCGCCGGCAGCCTGGAGTTGTGCGGTGAGCCGCTGCAATTGCGTTCACCGCGCGATGCCATCGCGGCCGGCGTGCTGCTGTGTCCGGAAGACCGCAAGAAGGAGGGCATCATTCCGCTGTCCAGCGTCGCCGAAAACATCAACATCAGTGCCCGTGGCGCGCATTCGGCGTTCGGCTGGCTGCTGCGCGATGGCTGGGAAAAGGGCAACGCCGACGGGCAAATCAAGGCTATGAAGGTCAAGACGCCGAGCGCCGAACAGAAAATCATGTACCTGTCCGGCGGCAACCAACAGAAGGCCATTCTCGGCCGCTGGCTGTCGATGCCGATGAAGGTGCTGCTGCTGGATGAGCCCACGCGCGGTATCGACATCGGCGCCAAGTCCGAGATCTACCAGATCATCCACAACCTCGCGGCCCAGGGTATCGCGGTGATCGTAGTGTCCAGCGACCTGATGGAAGTCATGGGCATTTCCGACCGCATCCTGGTGATGAGCGAAGGCGCCCTCACGGGCGAGCTCCCTCGCGACCAGGCGGATGAAGCACGACTGTTGCAATTGGCACTTCCGCGTACGCGGGCTTGAAGAACAAGAGGGCGCAGGTATGTCTCAGGTAAAAACGGCAAAAGGCTTCTGGCCAGGGTTCAATCAACGCAAGTTTCTCGACGACTGGGTGATGCTGTTGGCCGCCTTGGGCATCTTCGTGCTCAGTGCGCTGTTCATCGACAACTTCCTTTCGCCGCTGAACATGCGCGGGCTGGGCCTGGCAATTTCCACGGTGGGTATCGCCGCATGCACCATGCTGTTCTGCCTGGCGTCGGGGCACTTCGATTTGTCGGTGGGCTCGGTGATCGCCTGCGCCGGCGTGGTGGCGGGCATCGTGATCCGCGACACCGACAGCGTGATGCTCGGCGTGTCGGCGGCCCTGGCCATGGGCCTGGTGGTGGGGCTGATCAACGGCATCGTCATCGCCAAGCTGCGCATCAACGCGCTGATCGCGACCTTGGCGACCATGCAGATCGTGCGCGGCCTGGCCTACATCTTCTCCAACGGCAAGGCGGTGGGGGTGATGGATGAAGGCTTCTTCGTGTTCGGCAACGGCCAACTGATGGGCGTGCCGGTGCCGATCATCATTACCGTGTTGTGCTTTGTGTTCTTCGGTTGGCTGCTCAACTACACCACCTATGGGCGCAACACCATGGCCATCGGCGGTAACCAGGAAGCGGCGCTGCTGGCAGGGGTCAATGTTGATCGCACCAAGATCATCATCTTTGCCGTACACGGCCTGATCGGCGCACTGGCCGGGGTGATCCTGGCCTCGCGCATGACCTCCGGCCAGCCGATGATCGGCCAGGGTTTCGAACTGACCGTGATATCGGCGTGCGTGCTGGGCGGGGTGTCGTTGAGCGGTGGTATCGGCATGATCCGCCATGTGATTGCCGGGGTGTTGATCCTGGCGATCATTGAGAACGCGATGAACCTGAAGAACATCGACACGTTTTACCAGTACGTGATTCGCGGTTCGATCCTGTTGCTGGCCGTCATCATCGACCGCATGAAGCAACGCTGATCCCAAGCCATATGAGGATCAACATGTGGGAGGGGGCTTGCCCCCGATGGCGGTCTATCAGGGGACAGATGTGCAAGCGGACCCACCGCTATCGGGGGCAAGCCCCCTCCCACATTGGATGCCCTGTGTTCAGAAGGGCAGCTTTTGCCATAATGGCGCCGTTTTCGTACTTCCCAATAGGCCCGATATGCAGGAAAACGCTCACTCCCCCGTCAAAGACACCGCCCCCACCGGCACCCAGACCCTGCTGCGTGGCCTGGGCGTGGTGCAGGCGGTGGCGGCCGGTGCGCGGGATCTGAAAGAGATCGCCCGCCGTATCGGTACCACCCGCAGCACCACCCACCGCCTGGCCAGTTGCCTGGTGGAGGAGCGTTACCTGCGGGTGGTTCCGCAAGTCGGTTACCTGCTGGGGCCCAAGCTGATCGAACTGGGGTTCCAGGCGCGCGAAGAACTGCCGCTGGTGAACCTGGCCGTGCCCTACCTGGACGAGTTGTCGGCCCTCACCGGCGACACCATCCACCTGGCGATTCGCGAATACGACGAAGTGCTCTACCTGCACAAGAACCCCGGCCGCAACGGTCCGGAAATGCGCTCGCGGGTGGGCCATCGCATGCCGCTGGCGCGCACCGGCATCGGCAAGGCGTTGATGCTCGATGACAGCGTGGAGGAATGGCAGCGCCTGTACGACGTCAGCCTGCCGGCGGGGGGCAAGAACCTGCAATGGCCGCAGCACCCCGAGCAGTCCTGGGCGCAGTTCGAGCAGCGCATGCATGAATACGTGGTAGGCGGTTATGCGTTCGATCTGGAAGACAACGAACCGTCGATCCGTTGCGTCGCGGCACCGGTGCGCGATGCCAGCCGGCGAATCGTCGCCGGCATCAGCATCGCCAGTACCGTGCCCTACATGCCGCTGGAGAAAATGGCCGAGCTGATCCCTGTGATCAAACAGGTCGCGGCCCGGCTCTCGGCGCAACTGGGCGCGAAGGCCTGATCAGGCCTTCAGGGTCGCCATGTCGATGACGAAGCGATACTTCACATCGCCGGCGATCATCCGTGTGTAAGCCTCGTTGATCTGGCGGATGTCGAGCATCTCGATGTCGCAGGTAATCCCATGCTCGGCGCAGAAATCCAGGACTTCCTGGGTTTCGGCAATGCCGCCGATCAACGAGCCGGCCAGCACTTTACGGCCCAATACCAGTTTGGCGGCATTGACGGGCGGGTCCACCGGCTCGATCAGGCCGACCAGGATATGCACGCCGTCAAAGCGCAGCACGTCGAGGTAGGGGTTCAGGTCATGCTGCACCGGGATGGTGTCGAGCAGGAAGTCGAAATGCCCGGCGGCGGCTTTCATCTGTTCGGCATCGGTGGACACGATCACATGGTCGGCACCCTGGCGACGGCCTTCTTCGGCCTTGCTCGCCGAGCGCGTGAACAGCGTCACTTCGGCGCCCATGGCCTTGGCGAACTTGATACCCATATGGCCCAGGCCGCCCATGCCGAGAATCCCGACCTTGTCACCGGCCTTCACGCCATAGTGCTTGAGCGGCGAGTAGGTGGTGATGCCCGCGCAGAGAATCGGCGCAGCGCTGGCCAGGTCGAGCTTGGCCGGGATCTTCACTACGAAGTGTTCGCTGACCACGATGCTGTCGGAGTAACCGCCCATGGTGTTGCTGCCGTCCACGCGGTCCGGGGTGGCGTAGGTCATGGTCGGGCCTTCGAGGCAGTATTGCTCCAGATCCGATTTGCAGGCGTCGCAGTGGCGGCACGAATCGACCATGCAGCCCACGCCCACCAGGTCGCCGACTTTATGGGAGGTGACGCTGGCGCCGACGGCAGTGACCTTGCCGACGATTTCGTGGCCGGGCATCAGCGGGTACACCGCGATGCCCCATTCGTTGCGCGCCTGGTGGATATCGGAGTGGCACACGCCGCAGTAAAGAATCTCGATGGCCACGTCATCGGGGCGCGGGCTGCGGCGTTCAAACGACATGGGGGCGAGGGGAGTGGTGGCCGACTGGGCGGCGTAACCGATCGCTGTGTACATGAGGAAACCTCGCAAATGCATTGAAAAGTGAGGCGGGCCATTTTCCTCACTGACCCTGTGGACGGCCATGGCGATTGCTCCGAGTCTCATGCCTATTCGTCCGACAGTGCCCCTTGTTTGGATGCATGTGGCGCCAGACCTGCGATGATGTTCTTATCCCTTTTTCGCGAAGTTTTTTGCCATGCTGTTGACCCGCCATCTCGACGCTAACGCCACCCTGGTTTCCTTGATCGAGGGGCTTGCCTCCCGCGACGGCTTTTCGCCGACTCACTTGCCTGGCGTAAAGGTGTTGCGTGCCAGTTGCGACGTGGCGCGTGGGCCGCAGATCTACGAGCCGAGCCTGATGTTCGTGGCCCAGGGCAGCAAGGTCGCCTATCTGGGCCCGCGTACGCTGGAGTACGGCGCCGGGCACTACCTGATCCAGGCCATGCCGGTGCCGTTCGAGTGCGAGACCTTTGCCATGGCCCCCGGAGCGCCTTTGCTCGGCGTGACGGTCGGGATTGATCGCGTGGTGCTGGGGGAATTGGTCATGGCGATGGGCATGCAAGCCGGACCACCGCCGGCGGCGCAGACCCTGGAGTCGATGAGTTCGGTGGTGCTCGATGACGCCATGCGCGGGTGCGTCGAACGGCTGTTGCAGTGCCTGCACGATCCGCTGGAGAGCCGGATCATGGGGCCGGCGCGGGTGCGTGAATTATTGTTCACCGCGTTGCGTGGGCCACAGGCCGATGTGTTACGTGCATTGGTGGAACAGCAAGGGCAGTTTTCGCGGATTGCCACGTCCCTGAGTCACCTGCATGCCCATTACGCCGAACCGCTGAATATCGAGACGCTGGCCGGTTTTGCGCACATGAGTGCGTCGACCTTCCACGAACACTTCAAGCGCTGCACCTTGTTATCGCCGGTGCAGTATCTCAAGCGCCTGCGGCTATTGAAGGCCCAGCAACTGCTGCTGGTGGAGGGGGTGAGCGTGGCGCAGGCGGCGCATGGCGTGGGGTATCAGAGTACGTCGCAGTTCAGTCGCGAGTATAAACGCTACTTCCTGCGTAACCCCGGCGAAGAACGGGCCGCCTAAATCTTGCTGACACTCTGGAGTCAAAATGTGGGAGGGGGCTTGCCCCCGATAGCGGTGGGTCAGCCACAGACAGGCTGACTGACACACTGCCATCGGGGGCAAGCCACCTCCCACATTTGATTTACATATTCGGGTAAGTCGGCCCACCCGCACCTTCCGGGGTCACCCAGGTGATGTTCTGCGAAGGGTCCTTGATGTCACAGGTCTTGCAGTGCACGCAGTTCTGGGCGTTGATCTGGAAGCGCTTTTCGCCGTCTTCTTTAGTCACCACCTCATACACGCCGGCCGGGCAGTAACGCTGCGCCGGTTCATCGTAGAGCGGCAGGTTGGTGCCGATCGGGATACTCGGGTCTTTGAGCTTGAGGTGGCACGGCTGTTCTTCTTCGTGGTTGGTGCCGGAGATGAACACCGAGCTCAGTTTGTCGAAGCTCAGCTTGCCGTCGGGTTTGGGGTAGTCGATCTTCTGGCTGTCCTTGGCCAGCTTGAGGCAGGCGTAGTCCGGCTTGGTGTCGTGCAGGGTGAAAGGAATTTTGCCGCCAAAAATGTTCTGGTCGAGCCAGTTGAAGCCGCCGCCGACGATGGCGCCGAATTTGTGCACCGCCGGGCCGAAATTGCGGCTGGCGAACAGTTCTTCGTACAACCAACTGGCTTTGAAACCGTCGACATACGCGGTCAGTTCGTCACCGCCTTCGGATTCGGCAAACAGGCGGTCGGCCACCGCGTCGGCGGCGAGCATGCCGGACTTCATCGCGGTGTGGCTGCCCTTGATCTTGGCGAAGTTCAGGGTGCCGAGGTCGCAACCGATCAGCGCGCCACCCTTGAAGACCATCTTGGGCAGCGAGTTCAGGCCGCCTTTGCAGATCGCGCGGGCGCCATAGCTGACGCGCTTGCCGCCTTCCAGGTATTGGGCCAGCACCGGGTGATGCTTGAGGCGCTGGAACTCATCGAACGGCGACAGGAAGGTGTTGCTGTAGGACAGGTCCACGATCAGGCCGACCACCACCTGGTTGTTTTCCAGGTGATACAGGAACGAGCCACCGGTGTTCTCGTTGCCCATGATGTCCAGCGGCCAGCCGGCGGTGTGCACTACCAGGCCGGGCTGATGTTTGGCCGGATCGATTTCCCAGATTTCCTTGAGGCCGATGCCGTAGTGCTGGGCATCGGCGTCGCTGTCCAGGTTGAAGCGCTGGATCAGTTGCTTGCCGATATGCCCACGGCAGCCTTCGGCGAACAGGGTGTACTTGCCGCGCAGCTCCATGCCCGGGGTATACAGGCCTTCTTTGGGCTTGCCTTCGCGGTCCACGCCCAGGTCACCGGTGATGATGCCGCGCACCACGCCGTTTTCATCGAACAGCGCTTCCTGGGCGGCGAAGCCTGGGTAGATTTCCACGCCCAGGTTCTCGGCCTGCTGGGCCAGCCAGCGGCACAGATTGCCCAGGGAAATAATATAGTTGCCTTCGTTGTGCATGGTCTTGGGCACAAAGAAGTCGGGAACCCGGGTGGAGGTATCGCTGCTGCGCAGTACATAGATGTCGTCACGCACCACCGGCGTGTTGAGCGGGGCGCCGAGTGCTTTCCAGTCCGGGAACAGTTCGTTCAGGGCGCGTGGTTCGAACACGGCACCGGAGAGGATGTGTGCGCCCACTTCGGAGCCTTTCTCGACCACGCAGACGCTGATTTCCTTACCGGCTTCGGCGGCCTTCTGCTTCAGTCGGCAGGCGGCGGACAGGCCCGCCGGGCCGGCGCCGACGATGACCACGTCGAATTCCATGTATTCGCGTTCCACAGGCTATCTCCTACTCAAGGCTCAACAGGCTTTTTTTCTAATGGGTGGAGGTTCGGTAGTGTCATGCGGCAACGGCACGACTCACCTTTCTCTCTAGGTGGCGCATTATATCTACACCACTGGCAGCGTCCAATACAAACGTTTGTTTGAATTGCCCGCAGGCTAGGTAAATCAAAGCAACGCGGCTTATGACTGACCATTTTGCCGTATTGACCAGAATAGGCGTTCCGGTCAATATACGGTCGGTTTTGCGCTGACCGTAGGCAGACTGCAGGTTTCAAGAGCACGTCCAAAAGCAAGACAGGTGACGCGTGCCCGGACACTGGCGCGCAGTTTACATGCTGCGATAAAGAATGACCTCTCAGTCACCCCTGACGAACGGTCATCACTTCCCGTGAGCAAGGTCATCCGCCGAGGTTTTTGGAGGTGCCCTTGTGTGCCGATGAGCATCAACCGCCAGGTTCGCCTAGGCGACTTTCTTTTCACCGGAGAGTAACGAGGAATCCATGAAGGTTCTTGTAGCTGTCAAACGCGTTGTCGATTACAACGTGAAAGTTCGCGTCAAGGCGGACAATTCCGGCGTCGACCTTGCTAACGTCAAGATGTCGATGAACCCATTCTGTGAAATCGCCGTGGAAGAAGCCGTACGCCTGAAAGAGAAAGGCGTGGCGACCGAGATCGTCGTGGTTTCCATCGGCCCCACCACTGCCCAGGAGCAATTGCGTACCGCCCTGGCACTGGGCGCCGACCGCGCCATCCTGGTCGAGTCCGCCGAAGAGCTGACCTCCCTGGCCGTGGCCAAGCTGCTCAAGGCCGTTGTCGACAAGGAACAGCCGCAACTGGTGATCCTTGGCAAACAAGCCATCGACAGCGACAACAACCAGACCGGCCAGATGCTGGCTGCACTGACCGGTTACGGCCAGGGCACCTTCGCGTCCAAAGTGGAAGTGAGTGGCGACAGCGTTGCGGTCACCCGTGAGATCGACGGCGGCGCGCAGACGGTTTCCCTGAAACTGCCGGCCATCGTCACCACCGACCTGCGTTTGAACGAGCCGCGTTATGCGTCCCTGCCAAACATCATGAAAGCCAAGAAGAAGCCGCTTGAAGTGCTGACTCCGGACGCTTTGGGCGTTTCCACCGCCTCCACCAACAAGACCGTCAAAGTCGAAGCGCCGGCTGCACGCAGCGCGGGCATCAAGGTCAAGTCGGTGGCTGAACTGGTTGAGAAACTGAAAAACGAAGCGAAGGTGATCTGAACATGACTATCCTCGTAATCGCCGAACACGATAACAAGGTGCTGGCCCCGGCCACCCTGAACACCGTGGCCGCTGCCGCTAAAATCGGTGGCGACATCCACGTACTGGTAGCCGGTCAGGGCGCTGGCCCGGTGGCTGAAGCCGCCGCGAAAATCGCCGGTGTGAGCAAAGTGCTCAACGCCGACAACGCTGCTTACGCGCACCAGTTGCCGGAAAACGTTGCGCCGCTGGTTGCAGAGCTGGGCGCCGGCTACAGCCACATCCTGGCTGCCGCCACTTCCAACGGCAAAAACATCCTGCCACGCGTTGCCGCGCAGCTGGACGTTGACCAGATCTCCGAGATCATCTCGGTCGAAAGCGCCGACACCTTCAAGCGCCCGATCTACGCCGGTAACGCCATCGCTACCGTGCAGTCCAACGCTGCGGTCAAGGTCATCACCGTGCGCGCCACCGGCTTCGACCCGGTGGCCGCTGAAGGCGGTTCGGCTGCCGTTGAAGCCGTCGCTGCTGCCCATGACGCTGGCACTTCCAGCTTTGTCGGCGAAGAGCTGGCCAAGTCGGATCGCCCGGAACTGACCGCTGCCAAAATCGTCGTTTCCGGCGGGCGTGGCATGCAGAACGGTGATAACTTCAAGCACCTGTACGCCCTGGCCGACAAGCTGGGCGCAGCGGTCGGCGCTTCCCGCGCAGCCGTTGACGCAGGCTTCGTACCCAACGACATGCAGGTCGGCCAGACCGGCAAGATCGTTGCGCCGCAGCTGTATATCGCGGTCGGTATCTCCGGCGCGATCCAGCATCTGGCCGGTATGAAAGACTCCAAGGTGATCGTTGCGATCAACAAGGACGAAGAAGCACCGATCTTCCAGGTGGCCGATTATGGCCTGGTGGCGGACTTGTTCGAAGCCGTTCCCGAGTTGGAGAAGCTGGTCTAATCCAGTCGCTTCACTTATAAAGAGCCCGGTCTTGTGACCGGGCTTTTTTTTTGACGTGTAGGAGCACCTCGCCATGCAACTGCGTTCCTTGATCCTGCTGCTAAGTCTTACGCTGCTGCCGACCTTGTCGCTGGCGGCCGGCAAGTGCGAGCGCCTGGTCATCACCGGCAGCCCGGATGCACCGCCGTTGCTGTGGCGCGACCCGCAGGACCCGACTCACCTGATCGGCGCCACCGCCGATGTGCTGCAACAAGTAGCCACGGACCTGGGCCTGAAAATCGACCTGCTTTACGGCGGCAAGCGCTCCCTGGCCCTGGAGGAAGTGCGCAGCGGGCGCATGGATATCCTCGCCGATGCGCCGTTGAACCTCGGCGAGCTGGAAAACCTCGACTACATCCACCCGGCGTTGATGCAGATCGATTATCTGGTGTGGACTCGCAAGGACTCGCCCCTGGTCTACACCACCGCTGCCGACTTGCACGGCCATAAGGGCGCCGCCTCGGAGCGCGCTCGTCTGAGTGCCGGGTTTGATGCCCTTGCCGGCGAGCAGTTGACCTTGCAGCGTCTGCCCAGCCTGACGCCAGCCTTCCAGAAGCTGTTGCTGGGGGAGGTGGACTATGTGCTCGCCAGCCGCTATTCCGGCATGGCCATGGCCCAGACCCTGGGCATGAGCAATGACCTGGTCGCGCGCGAAGTACCGATCGACCAGCCCGGCCTGTACCTGGCCATCTCCCACAATTCGGCCTGCAATGATCCGTGGCTGCGCGGACAGCTGGCTAAAAAGATGACAGAATTGCCCGCGTCCGGTACCGCGGAAGCCGCGTTGCAGCGCAATCTCGAGCGCTGGAAGGCGCAATTGCAACAACCCGTCGGTACCCCAACAAAGTAGGGATTTTCAGTGACTCTTCGACCTCTTTTCGCGGCCCTGGCCGTTGTCGCCCTGGCGGGATGTGCCACCGATCCTGCGCCGACTGAACAAATGCGCCTGACCCAGCAAGCCCTGGAGCAAGCCAACGCAGTGGGCGCCAATACCGATGAATCGCCCGAGCTGAAACTGGCTGAAGAAAAATTTGCCAGAGCCCAGGGCAACATGGCCGACCAGTCCTACAAACACGCACGCATGCGCGCCGAACAGGCTGAACTGGATGCGCGTCTGGCCGAGGCCAAAGTGTTGACCGGCAAGAGCCAGGAACAATTGAACGTGGTCAACACGCGCATCACGCGCCTGCGCAAGCAGTTGCAGCTGGGAGAAGCCCAATGATCCGCGGTGTGAGTGTGGCGTTACTGCTGAGCAGCGCGGTGCTGGGCGGCTGTGCCAGCCAGCCCAGTAGCGAGCAGGCGTTGCAACAGGCCGGCAATGACTTTCAGTCGGTCAAGGAAGACGCCAATGTATTGCGCTTCGCGCCCAAGGATGTAATCCGCGCCGGGGAGTCCCTGGCGCGTGCCGACCGCCTCTCCAGCTACTGGGGCAGCGGCGCCGACGTGGTGCATTACGCTTACCTGAGCCAACGCTACAGTGCCATCGCCCGGGAACACACCGAGCAGGGGCTGAACGCCGAGCGCCTTGCCAAACTCGAGCTGGAACGCCAGCGCCTGCAATTGGCCTTGCGTGAAAGCAAGTTGGCCAGCGTGCAGCAGCAGGGCAAGTGGGTCGAACAGCAAATCGCCAGCCTGACCACCCAGACCGAGCGTGGCCTGGTGATGACCCTGGGCGATGTCTTGTTCGATACCGGCGAAGCCGAGTTGCAGAATTCGGCCAACCGTACGGTGTTGAAGGTCGTACAGTTCCTGCAACTGAACCCCAGGCGCAAGGTGCGCATCGAGGGCTACACCGATGATACCGGGGGCGAACGAGACAACCTGAACCTGTCCCGTGACCGTGCCCAGTCGGTGGCAGATGTGCTGGTTGACCTGGGCATCGACGAAAAACGCATTCAGGTCGAGGGGTATGGCGACAAGTACCCGGTGGAGGCCAACGCCTCCGAGCGTGGCCGTGCGCAGAACCGTCGGGTGGAAATTGTGTTCTCCGACGAAAAAGGCCAACTGGGCGCCGCTCGCTAAGAACCAGGCCCGGATCAAAATGTGGGAGGGGGCTTGCCCCCGATTGCAGGGGGCCAGTCACACATGTGCCTACTGACACTCCCTCATCGGGGCATAGGCATCTACACAACTCTGTAGCGCCCAACCGTAACCACGATGCGAAGCGAGTCGCTCTTGATCTGGCTTTTGATCTTAGGCGCCCCGTTAAACCACGCTGGCCGAACGCAGGCTTGAATCCGTGGGTAACCCGGCAGGACGCCGGGTTAGCCGCACTGGGCCA
>NZ_CVTX01000168.1:78087-105489 GCF_900005715.1 Pseudomonas sp. 34 E 7 | reverse complement strand
GCGAGGTGCCGAGTGGTGGGGCAAGAGCGTTTTGCTTACTTTTGCGCTTTTCAAAAGTGAGCCGCCGTCAGGGCGGAACCCTAAGTGGCCGTTACCGCAGAAACGGATATGTACCCGGTCCAATCCAACATCCTGGTCGGCCCATAGGCCGCCATCGGGGGCAAGCCCCCTCCCACATTTGGACCGAGATCGACACCAACATCCTGGTCGGCCCATAGGCCGCCATCGGGGGCAAGCCCCCTCCCACATTTGGACCGAGATCGACACCAACATCCTGGTCGGCCCATAGGCCGCCATCGGGGGCAAGCCCCCTCCCACATTTGGCCCGGGATCGACACCAACATCCTGGTCGGCCCAGAGGCCGCCATCGGGAGCTAGCTCCCTCGCCACATATCGGTGTCATATCAAAGCTGTGTAGATACCTATGCTCATCGGGGGCAAGCCCCTCCCACATTTCGTCAGGTGTACGCCCTTACAGTTTTTTCTGTCACTGCGGCCCGTGCTCGACTATTGTGGCAACTGTCCCCGTACACTTCTAAACTGTGCCGGTATGTTTCACACAAAAATAAAATACCCGTGAAATCGAGTGCTGCGTCATGACCAATCTGTTGCTCTACCAACGTATTGCCCAGCAATTGGCTGAGGACATCCGGCGGGGTGTCTATCAGCCGGGGGAGCGCGTGCCTTCGGTGCGCAAGATGAGCTCCCAGCTCAATGTGAGCCATGCCACGGTGCTGCAGGCCTATGCCAACCTGGAAGACCAGGGGCTGATCAGGGCGCGGCCGCAATCGGGTTATTACGTGCACCAGACACCGGCACTCACGGCGCCGACGCCGGATATCGCACGGGTTGAACGTCCGGGGTTGGTCACCCGCAGCAGCATCATCCAGCAAGTGTTGGTCGAGTCGCGCCGCGAAGGCGTATTCCCCCTGGGCGCGGCGGTGCCGAGTGTGGATTACCTGCCGGTCCGGGCGTTGCACCAGCAACTGGCCAAGGTCACCCGCTTCCAGAGCCCGCGCGCGTTCAGCTACATGTTCAGCCCGGGCTTTGAACCGCTGCGCCGCCAGGTGGCGATTCGCATGCGCGATGCCGGCGTGGTGGTGGACCCCTCCGAAGTGGTGATCACCCACGGCTGCGTCGACGCGTTGCAGATGTCCCTGCGCGTGCTGACGCGCCCCGGCGATCTGATCGCCGCCGAGTCACCGACCTATTACGGTTTGCTGCAACTGGCCGACCTGCTGGGCCTCAAGGTTATCGAGATCCCCAGTGACCCGGCCACCGGCATGAGCCTTGAGGCCCTGCAACTGGCCGCCAACCAGTGGTCCATCAAGGCGTTGGTGCTGACCACGCGCTTGAGCAATCCCCTGGGCGGGACCATGCCCGAAGAGCGGCAGAAACAGTTACTGCGCCTGGCCTCGGATTTCGATATCCAGATCGTCGAGGACGATATCTACGGCGAGCTGATGTTCGAACTGGGTCGCACCAAGGCCCTGAAAGCCTATGACCGTCTTGACCGGGTCATCTATTGCTCGAGTTTTTCCAAGACCTTGTCCCCCGGCGTGCGCATCGGCTGGATGATTGCCGGCAAGTACCAGCAGGAAATCCAGCGTCTGCAGATGTTCAGCACCCACTCGGCGTGCAGCGTCACACAGATGGGCGTTGCCGCTTACCTGGAGAATGGCGGTTACGACCGGCACCTGCGTTACATCCGCCAGGAATACCGCAAGAACCTCAGCGCTTTTCAACTGGCGGTGCAGCAGTATTTTCCGGAAGGCACACAGATGACCCGCCCGACCGGCGGCTTTATTTTGTGGGTCAGTTTGCCAGGAAGGGTCAATACCCAGGAACTGCACGTGCGCGCCCTGCAACAGGGCATCAGTATCGCACCGGGGCTGATCTTCAGTAATACGGAACAGTTCAACCACTGTATCCGGCTCAATTGCGGCACCCCGTGGAACCGCGAAGCAGAGCGTGCGCTGATGACCCTGGGAATGCTTGCCAGCCAGTTGTGCCAGGAGACGGCGGCGGGTATTTGAGGGGGGTAAAAGGGGACAGGATTGATCTCCATGCTTGTCATAATCCGCACAACAGGCGAGCATATGGCCTTCTGCCGTTAACGCTGTTGGCGATATGACCTCTATTTTTCGCGCTGTCTGGATAGTTGGCTTGTTAGGCCTGTGCAACGCTGGCACTGCGCTGGCGGCATCGCCGGCTACGCAATCCCAGCCCGCCGCAAGCGCCGGGCAGGACGCCGCCGGGCAAAAGCCGGCACCGGTCAAGAAAGCGCCGCAGACGAAGAAAAAAACCGCCAAGTCAAAAAAGCGCGCACCCGTGGCGAGCAAGTCCAAGTCCGCTCGCGAAGTCGCCCAGACCAAACTGCCACCGGCACAGTTGGACCTGTCTTTACCCTCGAACATGGTCAGGCTGTTGCAACCCATCGGCACCATGCCCAAGCCCAAGAGCGTGCCGTTGTTGCCGCCAATGTTCAGTGAAAAACCTTCCGACAACAGCGCATTCCAGATCAATGGCCGCTTGCTCAGCAACGAGATGAAGCTGCAATTGCGTAACGATGAGCGGCGTGATGTGGAAGGTGCTGCGCTGGATTTCGAATTCAAGCGATAAACGTTCGATCATCGGTGACCCACGGCCCTGACCATTTGTCGCAGACTGGTCAGTCATCTTTGTTTTGTGCGAAAAACCCCTGTTGGACCATTTTAAAACGGCTGTTTAAGGGCGTACTCTAGCCCGGCCATCCCATTGAGTCGTCGAGGACCTGCTGGTCATGAAATGCCGTGAAGGCTGTGGCGCTTGCTGCATCGCCCCCTCCATCAGTTCGCCGCTGCCGGGAATGCCCCAGGGCAAACCTGCGGGCGTTCGCTGCCTGCACTTGTCGATCGAACAACTCTGCCAGTTGTTCGGCCAACCGGAGCGGCCGGCGGTGTGCAGCGATTTCAAGGCAGATATCGACGTCTGCGGCAACGACCAGGCCGATGCGATCCGCTTGATCGGCTGGTGGGAACAGATGACGGCGGCTTGATGGGCTTTACTATCGGAACTTCAACAATAAGGAATACATCGATGGGTTCGCTGAAACGAATGGCTGTGGTCTGTGGTTTTACAATGATGTTCGCCGGTGCGGCCCAGGCCGAGGACTGGCAAGTGGCCAAGGACGAGGACGGGATCAAAGTGTCCCTGAGCGAAGTGGCCGGTTCCAAGTACAAGGCCTATCGCGGGGTGACCGTGATCAAGGCGCCAGTGGCGAAGATCGTTGCGCTGCAGGAGGACGTAGCGGGCGCCTGCAAGTGGATTCATGAGTGCAAATCGCAAAAGCTCGTCGACAAGAAAGGCGATGAGGCCTGGACCTACACCCAGTTCAAGGCGCCGTTCCCGGTGACGGACCGTGATTCGTACATCCATGTCACCACCACCCGGTCCGCTGACGGTACCGTCACCCGTAAACTGGAGGGTGTGCCGACCTACAAGCCTGAAGAGAAAGGCTATGTGCGGGTCGCCCAGGTGCAAGGTGCCTGGACACTGGTGCCCAAAGGCGCCAACGAGACCGAAGTGACCTACCAGGTGCACACCGAGCCGGGCGGCAGCGTGCCGTCGTGGCTGGCCAACAAGTTTGTGGTGGACGCACCGTTCAACACCTTGAAAGCCCTGAAGGAACGCGCCGAGAAGTAAGCGCGGCGAATCCTGTGCCTCCTGCCTTGAGTGGAACGTTTGGTGAGCCCTCAAGGTCCAGATAGATGTGAGCCCACACATGGGTTTTATCGAGGAGGCACCGATGCCGAAGTGGAACATTTCTTTCATCAATGACCGTGGTGAGCCGGTAGTCGAGCAATTTGACTGCGATCATGAGCCGACGCTGGAAGAGGCCGCACAGATGGTGCGCATACGCGTGTCGCCGGTATTGGAAAAGCTGGACCTCAACGATCTTGCCGATCGTGTTCCCGATCCTACGGTCAAGAGCTTGCACGACCAAAATGGTATCAAAGACCTCAGGGTCGAACCCGCCGCCTGAATATTCCCTGCATGCCATCTTTGCGCCTCTGGTGCAGGTGGTAGCTTCGCGCTACTCTGCAATCGAGATCAGCGAATCAATCGCTCAGGTCTGGTCTTGTCAGCTACATGCTTGTTTTCCTGCGGTGGTCATTGCCGTGGTACCCGCGCCAGTAGCGCGCGGGCTTCAGCTTCAGGAAGCACGGAAAGTCTATCCATCAGTCTGAGGAGGACGTTTCATGAGCACAGCCTATCAAGAAGACATCAGCACCAACGTTCTGCGCCGCATGAAAGAAGGCGGCTTCGACTTCTCACGCTTTCACCCCATCGAGTTCTACGCCATTTTTCCTGATGAAGAACGGGCGCGCAGGGCTGCGGGTCGATTTCGTGGAGAATCGCTGAACGCCCAGGTCAGCGCACGCGACGATGGTGCCTGGTACTTGGAGTTGAGCAAAATCATGTCTGCAACCTACGACGGTATAGGAGACTTCGAGCAGGACTTTGAGGCAGTGGTAGAGCCGCTTGGCGGGATCATCGAAGGCTGGGGCGTCAAGCAGGAGGTGCGTGGGTTACCCATGTAGCGTTTATGAGCAACACAGCACATCGGCTGACCTTTGGGTCGGCCGATTTTGTTTGAGCCGCCCGCCAATGTTCGCAACGCGCAGCGCGCTTTGTGTGCGCCCAAAAAAAAGCCACCCGAGTAGGGTGGCTGAAAGGGAAGATCGAGGAGCCGATCAGTACACGAGCTGACACGGTACTGGCTGTGCAAAGGGTTTAGCTGTAGGACATGTCCTTTTCAGCCGATGGAGATGATTATCCGCAGGTGCGGGCGGGCAGTGAAATCAACTCTGACTATGCTGGTGATAGTCAGAGGTCGCATCGCCATGAAGCGTGCGGCGAAACTCCGGTGATTACGCGCACCAGGACGGTGCAGTGAGAATCCCCGGGTTGTCCAGGTTTTTGATTTTCAAGTGTTTATGCCGCTGGCACGGGCCTTGCGAAGGTCCATGCGTCCGGGTGACAAGGAGTACGGCATGATCCGCACTTATTACGATGAAATGTACGATGGGGCAGGGCAGGTCCGGCCCCATTACCGCCAGTTTGCCCGTTGGTTGGCCGATACCCCAGCCGAACTGCTGGCCCAGCGTCGGCGCGAGGCCGATTTGCTGTTCCATCGTGCAGGGATCACCTTCACGCTTTATGGGGACGAGCAAGGGACCGAGCGCTTGATTCCCTTCGACACCATCCCCCGCAGCATCCCGGCGAGCGAATGGCGAATGGTCGAGCGCGGCTGTATCCAGCGGGTCAAGGCGCTGAACATGTTCCTCGCTGACCTGTATCACGAACAACGCATCATCAGGGCCGGGATCATTCCCGCCGAACAGGTGCTGGCCAACGAGCAATACCAATTGGCCATGCAGGGCCTGAACCTGCACCGTGATCTGTATTCCCACGTCTCCGGGGTCGACCTCGTTCGCGATGGCGACGGCACTTACTACGTGCTGGAAGACAACTTGCGTACGCCGAGCGGCGTCAGCTACATGCTTGAAGACCGCAAGATGATGATGCGCCTGTTCCCGGAGCTGTTCGCGGCCCAGCGTATTGCGCCGATTGATCATTACCCCAACCTGTTGCTCGACACCCTGAAAAGCGCCAGCCCCCTGGATAATCCCAGCGTGGTGGTGCTGACCCCGGGGCGCTTCAACAGTGCGTTTTTCGAGCATGCCTTCCTCGCCAGGGAAATGGGCGTGGAGTTGGTGGAGGGCGCCGATTTGTTCGTGCGCGATGACCGCGTATTCATGCGCACCACCGACGGCCCCAAGGCGGTGGACGTGATCTACCGCCGTCTCGACGACGCGTTTCTCGACCCCCTGGCCTTCAACCCGGCCTCGATGCTCGGCGTGCCGGGCCTGCTGGCCGCCTACCGTTCGGGCAATGTCGTGCTGGCCAATGCCATCGGCACCGGGGTGGCGGATGACAAGTCGGTCTACCCCTTCGTCACCGAGATGATCCGTTTTTACCTGGATGAAGAACCGATCCTGCAGAACGTTCCGACGTTTCAATGCCGTAAGCCCGACGAACTGTCCCACGTCCTGGCCCACTTGCCCGAGTTGGTGGTCAAGGAAACCCAGGGCTCCGGCGGCTACGGCATGCTGGTGGGCCCGGCGTCCACGGCGGCGGAAATCGAGGCGTTCCGCACACGCATCAAGGCCAAGCCCCACGCCTATATCGCCCAACCCACCCTGTGTTTGTCCACCTGCCCGACGTTTGTTGAAAACGGCATCGCCCCGCGGCATATCGACCTGCGCCCGTTCGTGCTGTCCGGCAAGGACACCCGCGTGGTGCCCGGTGGCCTGACCCGCGTAGCGCTGCGCGAAGGTTCGCTGGTGGTCAATTCGTCCCAGGGCGGCGGCACCAAAGACACCTGGGTGGTCGAGGATTGACCTGTGTTGATTAAAAACTGTTCCCCCCTGGAGGCGGCATGAGACTCTCCATCAGCCACGAAACCACTTACCGCTACGAAGACCAGGTGCGCGCCAGCATTCAGTATCTGCGCCTGACGCCCCACGAGAGCGAGCGCCAGCACGTGCTCAGCTGGCAGCTTGACCTGCCGCGCCCTGTGCGGGCGCAAGTGGACCCGTTCGGCAACATTTTGCATGTGCTGACGCTGGACGAACCTCACGACTCCATCATTATCGGCGCCCGTGGCCAGGTGGATATCGACGAGCTGCGCGAGGCTGAACATGAGAGCCAGTCGGCCTTTCCGTTCCTGCGCGGCACGCGCCTGACCGAACCCGACGAAGCCCTGCGCGGTTTTGCCCGGCAGCACTGCCACCAGCGGCGTGACCGCACGGCCCTGATCGACCTGATGCAGGCCTTGAACCAATCGATGCGCTACACGCCGGGCGCCACCCAGGTCGACACCTGCGCGGCGGAAGCCTTCGCCGGCCACGCGGGCGTCTGCCAGGACCATACCCATGCGTTCCTGGCCTGCGCGCGCAGCCTGGGCATTCCGGCGCGGTATGTATCAGGGTATTTGTACACCGAAGACACTACACACCTGGCCAGCCATGCCTGGGCCGAAGCCTGGCTGGACGACGCCTGGTACAGTTTTGATGTGACCAACCAGTTGGCCCGGCCGGAGCGGCACTTGAAGCTGGCCGTGGGCCTGGACTATCTGGATGCCTGCCCGGTGCGCGGCATGCGCCGTGGGGGCGGGCATGAGCAAATGCATGCCAAGGTGTTCGTGGCGCCGAGCCCGGTGATTGCCGTGCAACAGCAATAATCTGAAGACCAAATGCAGTTCGAAAATGTGGGAAGGGGATTGCCCTGATACCGTCTGTAGGAGCGAGCTTGCTCGCGAAAAACTCACAGGCACCGCGCTCATTCAGAAAGCACGCGTTATCGTTGACATTTTTCGCGAGCAAGCTCGCTCCTACAACGGGTATTAGGGCAATGCACCTACGCGAGCCTCAAGGCTGTTGCTTGCGCCCCGCCATATGCCGCAAGTACCCCACCAGCAGATCCAACTCGTTGTCCGGCAACACACTGACCGCAAACGCCGGCATCTTCGCCTGCGGCCAGTGCCTCAGGCTTTGTGGGTCGCGAATGTACCGCTTGAGGAAATCGCCGCTGAAATATTCAGTGGGGTTGTAGGGAATATTCAGATCCGGCCCCACCTGTGCATCACCGGCCCCATTAAGGCGATGGCAGGCCAGGCAGTTCTTCTGAAACAGCGCAAAGCCTTGATTGACCGGGTCATCCGCCGGCAACGTCGGGTCGGGTAACAAGGCGGGGAAGCGCTCGGCGACCGTCTGTAATTGCTTGATCCTGGAGATCTGGAAGGGCCACTGCTCCGGGCTGACATGCCCTGCCTGCGGGTCGGTCCACACCAGATAGAACGGCCCGGCGCTCGGTTTGCCTGGCGTCAGGGCGGGCCAGGGATGGGCCGGGTCTTCCACCGCCAGCCAGGCGCGCGCGCCGGTTTTTTCCAGCAGCGGCGCGGCGGCGAGTTCAGCGGCAAAACCGTCAAGGGCGACCGCTTGCAGATGGCTCGCAGGGTTCAGGCCCTTCAGGAGAACCGCCAAAGGCACTGCGCGATAGGTCATGGTGCGCTTGTAGGAAACATCATCGACAACCTGCACCGTCTGCGCGTCGGGGTGCTTGAGCAGGTCCGTGGTCTGCCAGGTCTTGCTGGCATGGTCCAGTTCAATGGTCAATTGCGCGGCCCAGGCGGGCAGGGCCAGCAGCAGGGCAACGAAGGCGAGGATCGATTTCAAGGGATAGCCCGGGTTCGCAGTGGCGGAAAACGCACGATAGCGCAAATCCGCACGCAAAAAGACAGCCCCCGCAACGGGACCGCTATTCGCAATGTCCCGGCAGGTGCTGCCAAAAGCTGCAGTGCCGATGCTGTGGGTGCGCGCAACAGGTCGCTCGCGTCGTCACCCGATAACCTTGGTTAAGTTGGGCAAGATCAGAATCAGTGTGGTGGCGAACAGAATAAGTCCCGCCTGACGTACTTTCGAATGTTTGAACATGGCTGACTGCCTTTTGTTGTTATTCCTGAGCGTCAAATGCGTGCCTGTTACTCAAGTATCGCGATCTGGCGTGACATTTTTCTTACAGCGGCTCCAGCAAAACCCGGCAGCAGCTTCTTACAGATTCAACCTTAGAGCCCTCGTTCTTCGGCGCTTAGATCCATTTCATATCAACTCATCACGTTTTCTGCTTAAAACGGCATGAGGCCTAGTGCCATCTTGGCGCCAACCCCAAGGCTAGACAGCTAAAACGATTAACCCGGGGTTTCTCATAGCTGCCTACCGTTCGTCCGAGCGAGGGGGTCAAAAGCAATGAGCGCATCCGTCATTGAAACCGTGTCAATCGGGCCTAAGGTAAGGGCATACGCCCACTGTGGTTCGAGGACATCATGACCCAAGCTCTGATCTTTGATGCGATACGCACGCCCCGTGGCAGGGGCAAGGCCGACGGTGCCCTGCACAGCGTCAAGCCGGTAAACCTTGTCGCCGGTTTGCTCACCGCGCTGGCGCAGCGTTGCGACCTCGACACCCGCCAGGTGGATGACATCGTCCTCGGGTGCGTCACCCCGGTGGGCGATCAGGGCGCCGATATCGCCAAGACCGCCGCGCTGGTCGCGGACTGGGACGTCAGCGTCGCCGGCGTGCAGATCAACCGCTTCTGCGCCTCGGGCCTGGAGGCGGTAAACCTGGGGGCAATGAAAGTACGCTCCGGATTTGAAGACCTGGTGGTGGTCGGCGGCGTCGAATCCATGTCCCGCGTGCCGATGGGCAGCGACGGTGGCGCCTGGGTACTCGACCCGCAAACCAACCTGCACAGCCACTTCACGCCTCAGGGCATTGGTGCCGACCTGATCGCTACCCTGGAAGGCTTCACCCGCCAGGACGTGGACACCTTTGCCCTACAGTCGCAGCAGAAAGCCGCCAGGGCGCGGGCAGACGGTTCCTTCAACAAGTCGCTGATCGCGGTGCAGGACCAGAACGGCATCGTGCTGCTGGACCATGACGAATTCATTCGCGGCGACTCAACCCTCGAGGGCCTGGGCAAGCTCAAGCCCAGCTTCGAAATGATCGGCCAGATGGGCTTCGACGCTACCGCGCTGCGGGTCTACAGCCATGTGGAACGCATCGACCATGTGCACACGCCGGGCAACAGCTCCGGCATCGTGGATGGCGCCGCGCTGATGTTGCTCGGCTCCGAGGCCAAGGGCCGCGAACTGGGCCTGCAACCACGGGCGCGCATTGTCGCCACTGCCGTCACCAGCACCGACCCGACCATCATGCTCACCGGCCCTGCACCGGCCACCCGCAAGGCGCTGGCCAAGGCCGGCCTGCGCGTTGAGGAGATCGACCTGTTCGAGGTCAACGAAGCGTTTGCGTCGGTCGTGCTCAAATTCATCAAGGACATGGGCATCGACGCCGCCCGCGTCAATGTCAATGGCGGCTCGATCGCCATGGGCCACCCCTTGGGCGCCACCGGCTGCGCGATCCTCGGCACCTTGCTCGACGAGCTGGAGGTACGTCGGCAGCGCTACGGCCTGGCCACCCTGTGTGTCGGCGGTGGCATGGGTATCGCCACCATCATCGAACGCCTCTGAGCCCAAGGACACTGTCATGACCGACGCCATTCGTTACGAAAAAGGCCAGGACCAGATCGTGGTGCTGACCCTCGACATGCCCGGCCAAAGCGCCAACACCATGAACGCGGCCTACCGTGAGGCAATGGCGGCCACCATTGCGCGCCTGGAGGCGGAAAAGGACACCCTGGCCGGGGTGATCATCACCTCGGCCAAGAAAACCTTTTTTGCCGGTGGCGACCTCAATGAGCTGATCCAGGTCGACAAAGCCCACGCCAAGGCGTTCTACGCCGACGTAGGCGTGTTGAAGGCCCAACTGCGCAGCCTGGAAACCCTCGGCAAGCCGGTGGTGGCCGCGATCAACGGCGCGGCGCTTGGCGGTGGCTGGGAGATTTGCCTGGCCTGTCATCACCGCATCGCGCTGGACGACACGTCCGTGCACCTCGGCTTGCCGGAAGTCACCCTGGGCCTGTTGCCGGGTGGCGGCGGGGTGGTGCGCATGGTGCGTTTGCTGGGCCTGGAAAAAGCCCTGCCGTATCTGCTGGAAGGCCAGAAAGTGCGGCCGGCGCAGGCACTGCAGGCGGGCCTGATCGATGATGTGGCGGCAGATCGCGACGAGCTGCTGGCCAAGTCGCGCGCCTGGATCCTGGCGAATCCGCAGGCCAGGCAGCCGTGGGACAACAAGGGCTACCAGATTCCCGGGGGCACCCCGTCGAACCCGAAAGTCGCGCAGATGCTCGCCATTGCGCCGTCGATTCTGCGCAGCAAGACCCAGGGCTGTTTCCCGGCACCGGAGAAAATCCTCTGCGCCGCCGTGGAAGGCGCACAGGTGGATTTCGACACCGCGCACCTGATCGAAACCCGCTATTTCACCGAGCTGGTGACCGGTCAGGTGGCGAAAAACATGATCGGCACGTTCTGGTTCCAGCTCAATGAAATCAACGCCGGCCGCTCGCGACCACAAGGTTTTGCGCGCTATGTGACGCGCAAGGTCGGCGTGCTCGGCGCCGGCATGATGGGGGCGGGCATTGCTTACGTCAGTGCCTGTGCGGGCGTTGACGTGGTGCTCAAGGACATCAGCCTGGCCACTGCCGAGAAGGGCAAGGCCCATTCGGCGGCGTTGCTGGACAAGAAAGTCAGCCGTGGGCAACTGACCGCCGAGCAGCGGGAAACCATCCTGGCGCGGATTCACCCTGCACAGGATGACGCTGACCTGGCCGGCTGTGATTGGGTGATCGAAGCGGTGTTCGAAGACCGCGAACTCAAGGCCAGGGTATCGGCCGCCGCACAACGCGTGGTCGGTGCAGACGCGGTGATCGCCTCCAACACCTCGACATTGCCCATCAGCGGCCTGGCGAGCGCAGTGCCCGACCCTGGCAAATTCATCGGCCTGCATTTCTTCAGCCCGGTGGACAAGATGGCCCTGGTGGAAATCATCAAGGGCGCTCACACGAGTGACGAAACCCTGGCTCGGGGGTTCGACTTCGTACTGCAAATCAAGAAAACCCCGATTGTGGTCAACGACAGCCGCGGCTTCTTCACCTCGAGAGTATTCGGCACATTCACCAACGAAGGCATCGCCATGCTCGGCGAAGGCGTGGCCGCGCCGATGATCGAGACCGAAGCGCGCAAAGCTGGTATGCCGGTAGGGCCGCTGGCGGTGTCTGATGAAGTGTCCCTCAGCCTCATGAGCCATATCCGACAGCAAACCGCCAAGGACCTGCAAGCGCAGGGCAAGGCAGCGCCGACCCATCCGGCGACGGCGGTGATCGATCTGCTGGTCAACGACCACAAGCGCACGGGCAAAGCCGCAGGTGGCGGTTTCTATGACTATCCGGCAGGCGCCCGGAAGCGTCTTTGGCCCGAACTCAAGACGCGGTTCGAACAGCCCGATAAACAGATTTCGCCCCAGGACGTGCGCGATCGCTTGTTGTTTATCCAGGCCATCGAAACCGTGCGCTGTGTGGAGGAGGGCGTGTTGATGTCCACCGCCGACGCCAATATCGGTTCGATCTTCGGCATCGGCTTTGCGGCCTGGAGTGGCGGCGCGCTGCAGTTTATCAACCAGTACGGCCTGGACGACTTTATCGCCCGGGCGCGCTATCTGGCCGAGCAGTACGGGGAGCGTTTCGCGCCACCGGCGTTGTTGCTGGAGAAAGCGGCACAAGGCGCAACCTTTTGCTGATCAACCAGGGGCTTGCTTTGCAGATACCTTTCAAGGCACGCTCTGGGGTGTTCAATATTCCCATCGCCGTGTCAGGTATTTTTTATGTCGCTACGCGTCTGCATCCTGGAAACCGATATCCTGCGTCCGGGCCTGATCGATCAGTACCAAGGCTACGGGCAGATGTTCAAGCGCCTGTTCGCCAAGCAGCCGATTGCCGCCGAGTTTGTGGTGTACAACGTGGTGCAGGGTGAATACCCGCCGGATGACGAAGTGTTTGACGCGTACCTGATTACCGGCAGCAAGGCCGACTCGTTCGGCACCGACCCATGGATCCAGACCCTCAAAACCTACGTGCTAGAGCGCTATGAGCGCGGCGACAAACTGTTGGGTATCTGCTTCGGCCACCAGTTGCTGGCGTTGCTGCTCGGCGGCAAGACCGAACGCGCCAGCCAGGGCTGGGGCATGGGCATCCACGATTACAAGCTCGATGCCAAGGCGCCCTGGATGAGCCCGGAAGTACCGGAACTGACGCTGTTGATCAGCCATCAGGACCAGGTCACCACCTTGCCGGAAAATGCCACGGTCATCGCCTCGAGTGAGTTTTGCCCCATCGCGGCGTATCACATTGGCGACCAGGTATTGTGCTTCCAGGGCCACCCGGAATTCGTGCAGGACTATTCCCGCGAACTGCTTGAGATTCTTCAGACAACCCTGGGCGAAAAGGTCTACACCAACGGCGTGGCCAGCCTTGAGCGCGACCACCACGGTGCGACCGTGGCGGAATGGATGATGCGCTTTGTGGTGCACAAACCTAAAGCCAACCCGACCGTTTGAAGCTCGCCCACAGGCTGGTGCAGCCCACCGCAATAAACCCGAGCACTGCAAAGTAGCCGTAGTGCCATTGCAGCTCGGGCATGTTCTGGAAATTCATCCCATAAATCCCCGCCACCGCCGTGGGGAATGCGAGGATCGCCGCCCAGGCGGCGAACTTGCGCTGCACCACACTCTGGCGCGAGGCCTCCAGCAGCACGCCGAGCTCGATGGTCTGGCTGGCAATGTCGCGCAGAGTCGTCAAGTCTTCCATCTGCCGCGTGACGTGGATCTGCACGTCACGGAAATACGGGCGCATGTTCTTGTCGATAAACGGAAAGCTCAGCTTCTGCAACTCCTGGCTGATCTCCACCATCGGCGCCACATAGCGCTTGAGCCGCAGCACGTCGCGGCGCAGGCCGTGGAGGTTCTGGATATCGCGCTCGCTCAGGGAACTGCACAGCACATTGCGCTCCAGTTCATCGATCTCGGCGTGGATCGCTTCGCTGACCGGCTGGTAGTTTTCGGTGACGAAATCCAGCAAGGCATAGAGTACGAAATCTTCCCCATGCTCCAGCAACAACGGACGTGCCTCACAGCGCTGGCGCACAAAACCGTAGGACGCCGAATGCCCGTTGCGGGCGGTGATGATGTAGCCATTGCCGGCGAAGATATGGGTCTCGATAAACTCCAGCTTGCCGTTCTCGCGCACCGGTGAGTACGTGACGATAAACAGCGCGTCGCCAAAGGTTTCCAGCTTCGGGCGACTGTGTTTTTCCATGGCGTCTTCGATCGCCAGTTCATGCAGGTTGAACTGGTGCTGCAGGTTGGTCAGTTCCTGGGCGCTGGGTTCTTCCAGGCCGATCCACACAAAGTGGCCGGGTTTGGCGGCCCAGGCCGCACCTTCGTCGAGGGTGATATCCGTGACTTTCTTTCCGGCGCTGTAGACGGCGGCGGCAACGACTCTACCCATGGTGCTGATCACTTCTTATCTGGAGGACAGGTGTTGGGCAGCTTAGCGTGAATGGCGTTCCCTGAAGTGATCGTTCCTACGCTCTGAACTGATCGTTCCCACGCTCTGCGTGGGAATGCCTCCCGTGACGCTCCGCGTCGCCCGCACGGCGCAGGCGTTCAAGTGCCTTTCAGTTCGCGATCCATCTGCGCAATGCACGCATCCATCTGCACCTGGCACGCCTGCATCAGCGTCGGAACGTCGTCCGCCGTCATCCCCACAGTAGGAATCGGCGCCAACGAACGTATGAGCACCTCGCCACTGTTCCAGCGATTAAGGCGCATATGCGTGACATAGTTACTGACACACACCTGCACGATCGGCACACCGGCCGCAATCGCCATATGGAACGCGCCTTTTTTGAACGGCAACAGACCTTTGCCGAGGTTGCGCGTGCCTTCCGGAAATACCCAGATGGACGTGTCTTCATGCTGCAGGGTGCGGGTCGTGGTGAGCATGGCACGGCGTGCCTTGTGCGCATTGCCGCGGTCGATCAGCACATTGCCGGCCAGCCAGAACAACTGGCCGAACAACGGCACCCACTTAAGGCTTTTCTTGGCAATGCATACCGTGCGATGCGGCACCACGGTGCCGAGCACGAACAGATCATAGTTGGACTGGTGGTTGGCGATCACCACGCAGGTGCCGGGCTTGTTGCGCAGCGAGTCGACCTCCGTCCTTACCTTCAAGCGCAGTATCCACATGGCGGGCAGTGCATAGAGGCGGGCGCAGAGGCGACTGTTGTCGGGATTGAACGGGCGGCATATCCCTATAAGCACGCCCACTATCCCGGCGAGCATAAAGTGCAGGCCCATCAACAACATACGTAACAGAAAAAGCATCGACACGGCCCATCGAAACAAAAGGTGGCGCAGTGTACGGATGTGCACTGTATTCGGCAATTGCCCCTAAAGACGTAGGAGATAGGCGATGTTTAAGCGCATGTTTCAACATGGGCCGATAAAGCCTGTCTAGAGCGGCGCAGGCTGTTTCGGCTTTGGCTGTAAGAAAAAGCCCGACTCAAGGTCGTAATGTCGTTCAGTTAAGGCTTTTTGTAGGAGCGAGCTTGCTCGCGAAAAACCACAGGCGCCGCGTTCAATCAGGAAACACGCGTTATCGTTGACGTTTTTCGCGAGCAAGCTCGCTCCTACAGAGGGCGATGTACGCTTAACTGAACAGCATTACGACTCGAGGTCGGGCTTTGGCACAGCAGGTTCAGGTATTACATCAGCACATGACCTTGATCCTGGATAATTGCATCGTCCAGCGCTTCCAGCAGCGCCTTGCGCACTTTCAGCTTGGTCTGCTTGTGCGCATTCATATTGATCTTCTTCAACTGCCGCGCCGCTTCCAATGCCGCCGCGTGCAATTCTTCCGGCGCCACCACCTTGTCGAGGAAGCCCGCCTGCAAGGCGCCTTGCGGGTCAAACATCTCGGCATTGATCACCGAGCGATGAAACGCCGACTTGCGCAGACGGTCCCGCGCCAACTCGATACCGGCGTGGTGCATGGTCATGCCGATCGCCACTTCATTCAGGCCAATGCTGAACGGGCCCTCAACGCCAATCCGATAATCCGCCGACAGCAGCAGGAACGCGCCCTTGGCCACCGCATGCCCAGGGCATGCCACGATCACCGGGAACGGATGCGACAACAGGCGACGCGCCAGCGTCGAGCCGGACGTCACCAGGCCGATGGCTTCTTTAGGGCCGGCCGTCATCACTTTCAAATCATAACCACCCGACAGAATGCCCGGCGTGCCCGTGATGACCACCACTGCCCGATCCTGCTCCGCCTGATCCAGCGCCGCATTGAACGCACTGACCACTGCCGGCGAAATGGCATTCACCTTGCCGTTGCTCAGGGTCAGGGTCGCAATACCGTCTTCGAGGTGGTAGGCAATCAACTCACTCATGACGCGGTTCCTTATAGGGCTTGTTATAGAAGAATGCAGCAAACGTTACCCAGCGCGCCCGCGCGGGTAAAGCGCCGTGACTGACTGCCCAGTCAGGCTTTCGCGTGACACCCGGCAGTAGAGCGCCTGAAGCAGGGCACCACAGCCAGCGTAGACCATCCCAATCCATGCCCGAGATTGGCACAATCGCCATCGCCCGTAGACCCCGTTCCGGCATAACCGTCTAACCGCATGAAAATTCTGAAAAAAACCTTTGCCATCAGAAAGGCTTTCGACTACATTAGCGCGCCTCGACAGACTGAACTGGTTTGCCGAGATACGGTGAAGTGTCCGAGTGGCTTAAGGAGCACGCCTGGAAAGTGTGTATACAAGAAATTGTATCGAGAGTTCGAATCTCTCCTTCACCGCCACATTGTTACGAAAAAGCCCCGTTTTACGGGGCTTTTTTGTGCCTGCTGGTTTTGTTCCGCCATCTGCCCAATTCGGGCTCTGTAGCGCTTTATCCAGACATACAGGCGGCTATGCGCCTACACACCCGGACGAGCCGTCTCAGCCCTGCGACGCACTGGATCGTCTTCGCCAATACCGCACCACTGCCGCCAGGGCCACCAGTGCTACCACCGCGAGGAAGATCGGCAGGCGATACGGCTTCAGGTCGCCAAAGAAATGCTGCAATGCTTCGCCGGCCCAATAGCCGGCGCCGACGAACAGGGTGGCCCAGATTGCCGCACTTGGCACATTGATCAGGGCGAACTTCCAAGGCGATAGTCCACTGGCACCGATCACGATGGGCCCCACCAGGCGCATGCCGTAGAGAAAGCGCACGGTGAATACCGAGGTCGTCGGATAGCGATGGATAAGGTTCTCTACCCGTTCGATGGCTGACTGATGACGTTTGAGTTTGGGCAGCAGGCGCTGCCCGGAATAACGTCCGGTCCAAAACAGCAGTTGATCGCCGAGTATCCCGCCTGCAGTGGCCCACCCGATCACCTGCAGCACTTGCAAAGTGCCTTGGTGCGCAGCCATTCCGCTCAGGATAAGAACGGTCTCGCCTTCGAGCAGGCAGCCCAGGAAGATTACCCAGTAGCCGTAGCCAGCGATCAGCGCATTTAGATCAAGATGTTCGAGCACGGCGTATTCCTTGTCGCTTGGCACGGAAAGGCCGCGCCGGGATTCTTCGCGTTTCCTTTGAGGTATCCGTCAGCAAAAAGGTTTCGACAATGTGGCCAGCGCTTCTGGCCGCCGTTCTATTCGGTCATACGGGAGGCGGGATGAATGCGCGCGTTCACGGCCGTTGGATGCCTGCTGCGGATTAGACAGCAGGCACCAGGACGGTACTTAGCGAGCAATCATCCCGGCAGCTTGTTCGGTCGCTTCAGTCGTACGCGTTGCCAGCTTGCGCACTTCGTCTGCAACGACCGCAAAGCCGCGACCCGCTTCGCCCGCGCGCGCGGCCTCAATTGCCGCGTTCAGTGCCAGCAGATTTGTCTGGTTGGCAATGCTCTGAATCGTCCCGACGATCTGTGACAATTGGGCGATGTTGTTCTCAAGCGTCCGCTGGTGCTTGACCTCAGTGTGCCGCAGCGCCTCCTGCTCATGCTGCAAGTGGACATCCACGAGGGCACCTACTACTCGAAGGGGTGAGCCGCTGGAGTCGCGGCGGGTCTGGCCTCGCGCTCTGAACCACCGATACTCGCCGCTCTTCATCTTCAGGCGATACTCGATATCAAAAGGCGTTTTACCCGATCGGTCGTTCAAATGAGCACCAAATGCGTCGAGGCTTTGTTCCTTATCATCCGGGTGTAGTCGGGATGCCCAGCTGTCCAGGACATCCGGGAACTCCTCCACCGTTTCAAATCCAAGCAGCCGCCGGAACTGCGGAGACCACCAGAAAGGGTTCTTTGGATTGACCGGGTCTCCCGCGATGACTTCCATATCCCACAGACCGTCCGAGAGCATCTCCCTGGCCAGTTCAAATCGGGTGATGATGACGTCGTGCTCCTGGTCTCGCTCAAGCTGATCATGGATATCACGCAGAGAACCCGCGACGCGTAGAGGCATCCCCCGATCATCCCGTAAGGTCTCTCCCTGGGCATAGAACCAACGGTAGGAACCGTCCTTCATGGCTAGGCGATTTTTCACTTTATACGGTGTGTGCCCGGATTTATCGTTCAAGTGGCGGGCAAAAGCGTCGAGGGTGGCTTGCTTGTCCTGTGGATGCAGGCGGTCGGCCCAGCTGGCTAACACATTTGGGAAATCGCGCTCATCGTTAAACCCCAGAAGGTTTCGCAGTTGCTGAGACCACCAAAAGCGATTTTTGGGATTCACCGGGTCGCCAGCGACGACCTCCATATCCCAGAGCCCTTCACTGGAGGCGCGGTTTACAAGATCAAACCGCACCTCGTGGGCATGCGCGGATGACGCAGCTTCGCGAAGCAGCTCACGGGCTGCCTCCAGTTCCTGCTCAAGCGCATGGATACGGGACTGGGAGTCGCGATCAAGGGAGTCAAAAGCCTTCCAGGCATCGAGGACAGCCGCGCGTTCAGCGCACCCGTCTACTTGTGGCGGTACCCGGCGGGTGATTGCAGCAACCAATTGTTGAACAGCGCGACGATCACGGCGCATTTTGAAGACATTAATCATGAAGATTGGACTCGTAGATGTTGCGGGCCCTATCCATGGCACCTTGCCATCTATATCGTCATGAGCGAAAAAAACTGTACACGATTTTTGATTTGTACATGATCTGATGAGCGTGCCCTGAAGATCGGTGGTCCTTAACGCTCCAGGCGTGCTGCGGTCGCTTGAAAAGTAAACAAGCCCCTGATACTGCGAAAAATCAGGGGCTTCGTTATTTCTGCGGTTTGAAAATCTGGCGTTTCAGGTCAGGCGCAAGGCATGTCCATCCGCCGCCCTATGACGTCGAGCAAATCGCAGCCGTCGCGCAACGGAATTGAGCAGAGCAGTGCGAAATCGCTGAGTACGACAGCATCACTGCTGATCTCACTGCGTAGTGCGAGGTTCTCAAGGACCTGGGTAACGGCGCGAAGTCGATAGGTTGCAGCGTCGAGAAGTATTTCCAGCGGGGCTGTGGTGTCGACAAAAAGGGCAGGGGTGGCGCTGTCGTTGTTGGTGAGGGCTATGTAGTGGTTCATATGTGCAACTCCGGTTGTCAGAGGAAAGCAGCCACACATTTGTCGCCAAACAAAAGGTGGCAGCTGTACGCAGGTTGGCGAACCGGCACAATCGGAAAAACCGGCAGACCCGAAGGTCTCCCGCGCACAGCTACCGTCGAGCAGCTTATCTCGCTTGCCAGGCTCAGCGCTCTGGCAACCTGATACTTATTGCGCGGTTTTCAACTTGATCACATCACCGGAGATCTTGGTGGTGTAGCCATTGAGGACCCAGGCCCAGAACCATTTTTCCTGGACTTGGGTGTTGATCATCGCGTCGCCGCCTTTGGCCTTGATGGCTGCATCCTGAGCGCGGACGAAGCGGCTGTTCTGGCCGATCGGGATAACGCCCAGCAGCATGATGCCGGTGGCGCTGGCTTCGCTGTGGCCGAGCACGGTGTATTGGCTGGCGTCGTATTGCTGGGTTTTCATGGCGGTGCCGGTGCAACCTGCCAGGGTGAGACCAAGAACGGCTGCGGCAACTACTTTACTGACGTACTTCACACGTAACTCCATGGGCTGAATCTCGAGACTCAATTCTCGAGGCGCGACACTTTAAACGCTCATATGGCGGATTGAAATCAGCTAGCCAAGGTTTGTGATGACAGTCAGGTCGCCATCGGGGCAAGCCCGAATGCCAGTCAGTTAAGGCTTTTTGTAGGAGCGAGCTTGCTCGCGAAAAACTCACAGGCACCGCGTTCATTCAGAAAGCACGCGTTATCGTTGACGTTTTTCGCGAGCAAGCTCGCTCCTACACAGACTGGTTCCAGGCCAAGCCCCCTCCCACCGTCAGAGATGCAGCCACGCCAGGCTGCCGAGTACCACGGCCACGCCACCGGCCGCGTACGCCATGCGCTTGAGCCATTCCTTGCGCGTGAGCAAGGTAATCGCCGCCAGTGAGATCGCGATCTGAATCGCCGTCATCGCCTGGGCCCAGCGATGGTGCTGGTGCAGCGCTTCTTCGGATTTGCGGTCCCACTCCAGGGAGGTGGCTTCAAGCTTCTCGGCTTGCTTGCGCACCTCTTCCTTCTGGCTTCTATAGCGCTGGATTTCATCGTTGTAGTGGGCGGCATCCACGCCGGGAATATGCGTGGCCAGCTCCGCCAGGTTCTGGCGGCTGGATTTGGCCTGGTAGTAATTCCACTGGTTGGCGGCTTCGGTCTTGATGATCGCGGCGTTGTTCTTGTCCATCGCCGCTTCGCTTTCGCTGGAGCCGGCCTGGTAGCTGAGCATGGCGCCGACGGTGGCCATGATGGCGGTCATCACCGCGATACGACTGGCAAAGGTATCGCCTCGACCGTGGGCCTGTTCGGTGGTGTGTTCGAGGTGCTTTTCGTGGGGGCTGGGGACTTCGAAGGCTTCGGACATGGCGGCGTCTACGAGGGGGCAGAGGGAGCCTGATTCTTCACCAGTGCGGCTGTCTCAAGCCTGTCGATAACGTCGGATCAGGTGCCCATACAGCGCAATATTGACCAGCAGCACCAGCGCACCCAGGCCCAGTTGGATCTGCGGCGTGAGCCCGGCCGGGTAGATCAGCGCGAGGATGTAATGTTCGATGAAGCCTGCGCCATAACCGTCTTGTCCGGCCAAATAGCGCAACAGGTTTTCCCAGCGGGTGAGCGGGCAGGGCAGGTGAAACACCTCGACGGCAACGCCCCAGGCCGCTGCGGGCAGGTGCAGCCAGATGAGCGGTCGCCATTTGAGCACCAGCAGGCTACCGAACAGCACGAACAGGATGAAGCATAAATGGAACAGCACCAGGCTGTCGGCGGCTAGACGATAGAACATGCTTGGGTTCGCTTTGAAGGCGTCGAAGGCGCGGGCTTTGGGGATGAGGTTATAACTCAAGTTGACAGGCATTTATGCCAAGGGCCTTGGCGATTTTTTCCCGCGTGGTTCGACGTGGTTTGGTGACCGCTTCTTGCTGGGCGAATGCCGATTGTGAAATGCCCAGGCGCTTGGCAACTTCATCCTGGGTGAGGTTCAAGTGCTCGCGCCAGGCGCGTATGGGTGTCGCTCCCTCTACCAGGCGGCTGACGACAGCGTGGGGAATCAGGTCCGGGTCGTTTTGCCGGGCCAGGTAATGTTCATAGGGGATCACCACAAAGGCTGGCTTGCCCTCGATATTGTGGATGATCTGTACGGCAGTAGGTTCGTTCGTCACGTTTTTTGACCTCTTGAATGCTGACCACATGGATGTCGCCGTCCCAGTCGAAAAGGACGCGATAATTACCCACCCGCAACCGATAGCCGTGTGGATGGTTAACCAACGCCTTGACGTTGACTGCATCCGGCATGCGCTCAAGCGCTGACACCGCATTGCGTACCTGTTGCTGATGGTAGGTATGCAGCCGAAGCAGTTGTTTGACCGATTTGCGGGTCCAGTGGATCGAATTCATTGGAGGTTAATAAGTCTTTTATAAGGTTTGCAAGGTGCATTTTCAGCGCATGGTCGAAGGCGGATCTCTATTCACTCACAAACTCTAGACAGGCGCCGCGCACGCCTGCCGGTAAAACTGTTGCGTGGTATGAATGCTCTAAAGGGGCATCACCAAGGTTGCTCGCAGGCAGCCGGGCCCGCTATTGTGCTGAATCCTTTTAGTCTTCCCCCCGGGGTTTCTGTTGTGATGAACGCACCGCGTACCGCTGTCCCGATCAAGGCTGTGATTTTCGATATGGACGGGTTGTTGCTGGATACCGAAGGCATCTACACCGAAGTCACGCAAATTATTGCCGAACGCTATGGCCGTACCTATGACTGGAGCATCAAGCAGCACATCATCGGGCGCGGTGCACAGGACCTGGCCGACTATGTCGTCAAGGCGCTGGACCTGCCGATCACACCGGCCGAGTTTCTGGAGATTCGCGAGCCGTTGATGAGCGAGCGGTTTCCCAAAGCCCTGGGCATGCCGGGCGCCGAGGCGCTGGTGCGGCATTTAAAGGCGCATAACATTCCGATTGCCGTGGGTACCAGTTCGTCGCGCAACTCGTTCGGCCACAAGACGACGTTGCACCGCGAGTGGTTTGGCCTGTTCGACACCATCGTCACTGCCGACGACCCGGAAGTCGGCGCCGCCAAGCCTGCGCCGGATATCTTCCTCACCGCTGCGCGTCGCCTGGGCGTGGCGCCTGGGGATTGCCTGGTGTTCGAGGACTCGCCATTCGGCGTGACGGCGGCGAAAGCGGCGCACATGACCGCCATCGCCGTGCCCGATGAAGCCATGGCCGACAGTAAATATCAGCATGCCGACCAGATCATCCGCAAACTGGCGGACTTTGATCTGGCGGCCTATGGCTTGCCCCCCATGTCCTGATTCAGCACAGGGCTGAAAATGTGGGGGGGCTTGCCAGTCAGTTAAGCGTACACCGCCCTTTGTAGGGGCGAGGGGGGCGCCTAGCTCTTGCTCGCGAAGAACGTCAACGAAAACGCGTGTTTTCTGAATGAACGCGCTGCCTGTGAGTTTTTCGCGAGCAAGCTCGCTCCTACAGACGGCATTAGGGCAAGCCTATGCAGTGTCGTAAAAACCTCAGGCGCTGAACCCCCCATCGATGGTCAGGCTGGCACCGGTGATATAGCCCGCTTCCGGCCCGGCAAGATAGGCCACAAAACTGGCAATCTCCTCCACATGGCCATAGCGCCCCACCGCCATCAACCCGATCAAACTCTCGGCAAACTCACTGTTCGCCGGGTTCATATCCGTGTCCACCGGCCCCGGTTGCACGTTGTTGATGGTAATCCCCCGTGGTCCCAGGTCGCGTGCCAAACCCTTGGTCAACCCTACCAGCGCCGCCTTGCTCATCGCGTAAGGGCCACCGCCGCCAAATGGCATGCGCTCGGCGTTGGTGCTGCCGATATTGATCACGCGGCCACCTTCGCCCATATGTTTGGCGGCTTCCTGGGTGGCAATAAAGACGCTGCGCACGTTGATCGCCAGGGTCTGGTCGAAATCTTCCAGCGTGAAGTCTTCCAGCGGGGCGATAGCCAGCACGCCGGCGTTGTTCACCAGGATATCCAGGCGCCCGAAGGCCTCGACGGTGGCGTTGACCGCCGTGCGAATCGCTGTGGCATCGGCGCTGTCGGCGTGGATTGCCAGGGCTTTTCCGCCTGCGCTGATCACGCTGTCCTGCAAGGCTCGCGCCTTGGCGGCCGAACTGACGTAGGTAAAGGCAACGGCAGCGCCCTGCGCGGCCAGGCGCTTGACGATGGCCGCGCCGATGCCACGGGAACCGCCTTGAACCAAGGCGACTTTGCCAGTGAGAGTTGCAGTAGTCATGTCGATCTCCACGTAGTTGATGAGCCGAGTATCGGCCTCACGCGACCAGGCCGGTAGAGCGTGATTGCTATAGTCTGTGTAAACCAAAAGTTTAGAGTGGCGGGTTATGGAGAGCTTTGGCAGTATCGAATGCTTTGTGCGCAGCGCCGAGGGCGGCAGCTTCGCCGAGGCGGCGCGACACCTCAGCCTGACGCCGGCGGCGGTCGGTAAAAGCGTGGCCAAGCTGGAAGCGCGCCTGGGCGTCAGGCTGTTTCAGCGCAGCACCCGGCGCCTGACCCTGACCGAAGCCGGCAAGCTGTTCCTGGGCGAAGTCAGCGGGAGCCTCACGACGATTCAGAACGCCGTGGCCAACCTGGCCAGCGCCGAGGGGCGACCGGTGGGCACGCTGAAGGTGAGCATGGGCACGGTATTCGGCAATCGCTATGTGATGCCGTTGCTGGGTGAATTCATGCGGCGCTTTCCGGCGATCAGCCCGGATTGGCACTTCGATAACCGCCAGGTTGACTTGATCGGCCAGGGCTTCGACGCCGCTATTGGCGGTGGCTTTGAACTGCCCCAGGGCGTGGTGGCGCGCACGTTGACCCCGGCGCACCGGGTGCTGGTGGCGTCGCCGGCTTATCTGGCGCAACACCCCGCAGTGCGTGCGCCCGAGGATTTGTCGCGCTGCCACGGCATCCTGATCCGCTCCCCGCAGACAGGCCGGGTGCGCTCATGGCAACTGACCCACCGCGAGCGCGAGCACAGCCCGCTGCTGCTCGAGCCCGTCATGACCATGAGTGATTCCGAAGCCGCCTGCTGCGCCAGCGCCCAGGGCCTGGGCATTGCGCTGGTCAGCCTGCCGATGGCCGTGCCGTTCCTCGACAGCGGCGCGGTGGTGCGGGTGTTGCCGGAGTGGTATGTGGATGACGGCAATATCTCCATCTACTACGCCGAGCATAAGTTGCTGCCCGGCAAGACCCGGGCGTTCGTGGATTTTGTGATTGAGCAGTTCGCCGAGCAGCAATTGGGCCGCAGATTCAGTGCGGTCGCAAAGTAAACAGAATTCCAAGTGTGGGAGGGGGCAAGCCCACTCCCACCGTTGATCTTCAGTGGCCGAATTTGCCGGGCCAACCGATGATTTTCTTCGGCCTTGGCGCCGCATAGGTCCTGACCTTGGACGTCGACAACCCCAACCGCACCAGCGACTCAGCGATCGTCACCGCCGCCGTCACCCCATCCACCACCGGCACCCCGGTGCGCTGGCGAATCTGCTCGTCCAGCCCGGCCATGCCGCCGCAGCCCAGGCAGATCACTTCCGCCTTGTCCTCAAGGATGGCCAGTTCCGCCTGGCGCACGATCGCTTCCATGGCCGCCACCGGGTTTTCTTCCAGCTCCAGCACCGCCATGCCGCTGGCCCGCACCGAGGCGCAGCGCTGGTACAGGCCGGCGAGTTTCAGCCGGTCTTCGATCAGCGGCACCGTGCGGTCCAGGGTGGTCACCACCGAGTAGGCATGACCCAGGAACATCGCCATGCTGGCCGCGGCTTCGGTGATATCCACCACCGGTACGTTGAGCAGCTCCTGCAAGCCTTCGCGGCCATGCTCGCCGTAGCCGGCCTGGATCACCGCATCAAACGGCTGGTCGTAGGCCATTACGCGGTCCATGACGGCGATGGCGGCCAGGTAGCTTTCAAAGTTGCCCTCCACCGACTCGGCCCCGAAGTAGGGGGTCAGCCCCACAATCTCGGTGCCCGGCGAGGCCACGCTTCTGGCCTGCTCAGCGATGGTCTGGGTGATGGATTCGGTGGTGTTGACGTTGACCACGAGGATGCGCATGGAATGTCCTTGTTTAATGACTGACGTTATCGACGGCAATGCTTTCGCCGCTGACATCGGCGTAGAACGGCTGACGCTTGGCGATCAGCAGGTACAGCAACCCTGCAATACCGGCGCCAAACAGCCAGGAGAACGGCGAGACGCTGGCAAACCCGGGCAACAACGCCAGCAGGATGGCAATCACCGCTGCCGGAACGAACGCCGCCACCGCGCGCAGATTCACGCCCCGGCTGTAGTAATAAACCCCTTGCGCGTCTTCGCTGTACAGTTGCGGCACATCCACCTGGCTTTTGCGGATCAACCAGTAGTCGACCATGATCACCCCATACAACGGCCCCAGCAGTGCGCCCAGGCCGGACAGGAAATACACGATCACCAACGGGCTGTTGTAGAGATTCCACGGCAAGATCAACACCGCAACGGTAGCGCTGATCAACCCGGCGCGACGGAAGTTCAGGTACTTGGGCGCCAGGTTGCTCAACACGAACGCCGGGGCGACGAAGTTGGCCATGATGTTCACCGCCACCGTGACGATCAGGAAGGCCAGGCAGCCGAGCACGAGAAAGAAGGTATTGGGAATGGCGGCGATGATTTCGGTCGGGCTTTCGATCACTCGGCCGTTGAGCTGGAACTGCCCGCCGCACAGCAGCACGGTGATGGCGGCGAACACCAGGATATTCACCGGCAGGCCCCAGAAGTTACCCACCTGGATCGTCCTGCGGCAGGGCGAGGAGCGTGCGAAGTCGCAGAAGTTGAGGATCAGCGTGCCGTAGATCGCCAACCACAGTGCGCCTCCGGCAAAGATATTGCGCCACATCTCGCCGCCGCTCAGCGGTTCGCGGATCGACCAGGCAATGTGGCCGCCTGCCTGGAAGTACATCCAGCCGGCCAGCGAGGCCACGGTGAGCAGAATCACCGGCCCGGCGAATCCTTCATAGCGACGTACCATTTCCATGCCATAGGCAAGGATCACCAATTGCACCAGCCAGATCGCCACGAAACACGCCCAGCCGAGCGATGACAGGCCGAGAATCGCGTTGTGGTCGTAGTCGGCAAACCCTGGATGAATCGCCGTCAGCAGCACCCGGAAAACTACCGATGCCAGGTAGGTCTGGATACCGAACCAGGCAATCGCAATCACCGCACGGATCAACGCCGGAATCTGTGCGCCATGGATACCGAAGCTGATACGGCTGATTACCGGGAACGGCACGCCGGTCTTCTGGCCCATGTAACCCGACAGGTTCATGAAAAAGTACACCAATGCCGCGCCTATCCCCAGTGACAGCAGAATCTGCCAACCGCCCAGGCCCAATGCATACAGGCCGATGGCGAATGAATAGTTGGCGATGTTGTGCACGTCATTGGTCCACAGCGCAAAGATGCTGTAGCGCCCCCAGCGACGCCCTTCGGCCTTGGTCGGCGCCAGGTCCTTGTTGTGCAGGCGTGGGCTGAGCACCAGCGGGCCGGGGCCGGCGGCCTCTGGATTCAGGGCGGAGGAGGGCAGATCCAATGCGACGTCATGGGAGAGGCTAGTACGCATTCCGGCAGGCTCCAGCACATCCGCGGCAATGCGGCAGATGGCAAAGTGTATTTAGATTTTGTATTTATTGTATACAAAGCGCAAATACTCTTAAGCCACATGCGTGCCAGCTTTGGATCTATGAAAACCGTGGTTAATTTCGTTTTTATTGGTTGTTGGAATAAATGGCTGAATTTAAAGCGATATAAATTGACCGATCGAACAGCTATTTATTTTATTGAGGAGGGGGATCGATCTGGGAGAGCAAAAAATTTTAGAAAGGAAGTGTTACGTTTTGGTGCGCTTCAAGCAAGATTGCACACATAAATGGCACCTATAGTTACAGGCGTGTGTACACATCAAGGGAAAAGGCGAGTCCAATGTGGGAGGGGGCTTGCCCCCGATGGCGGTGTATCAGTCACAGGTAAGCTGGCTGACATACCGCTATCGGGGCGTAGCTATACACAACTCAGCAGCGCCCAACCGTAACCACGATGCGAAGCGAGCCGCTCTTGATCTTGATCTGCTTGTGATCTCAGGCGCCCCGTTAAACCACGCTGGCCGAACGCAGGCTTGAATCCGTGGGTAACCCGGCAGGACG